>JBFLVQ010000006.1:0-43818 GCA_040758525.1 Acidobacteriota bacterium | reverse complement strand
TTCTGCAAAAGCCATGACACCCATTGTGGCGCATAAAACCACGGCAATAGCCAAACGGGATAGGAAATTTTTCATCGTAGCCTCCTTGAATGCTAACTACTTTGGTCAGGTACTGTCTAGTTTTTACTCTTCCAGTCTATTTTCTATCAGTCTGTTTTTATCTGTTAATGACCTAGATAACGAAAAAGTTGCGTTTCAGGTTTCATACACGCGCATTTTTTTTCTTTGTTCCGGAAAATTTCATTTTCGTTTTCTAGCTCCTAACAAATTAGTTGTAAATTAGTATGTAGCTACATAACTCAAATGTAACGTTGTTGTAAAATAACAAATCGCGTGCCAACTGCATAAATTAAATAAATAATCGCCATAGAGGCAGTTAGTTGTATGCTTGGATAAAATGGTTGCCTAACATATGCACGCTTTTGGGATTGCCTTGTGCGATATTGAACATCGGTAGACAAACTATCAGTTAATTCCTATTAGCCCAGTTTTGCCATAGGGTCTTTGTTACTACTATGAAACAACTATTTTTTTGTTCTCTTATTTAACTGTTGTGCGCGCCATTCAACTTCTAAGGTATCGCTAGTGTACTGGTAACTAGCAGTATATGGTGCACTAGCGTGTTGTTGCAGATTGGCTGCGCCCATAAAGGGCGAGAAGAGGCGCTCATTAATTTTTTTGATCAGTGCCGACTCGCCTATGACATTAGGAGCAAATTGTAGAGTGAGTTCGAGTGGTGGTAGTTGATTCTCTGCTATGTCGATTGCTAGCATCAGGCTGGAGTTGGTTATTAAGCCTACAATGGGAAAGCGGCGGTTGGACTCGTAATTAGTGTAGTTGATGGTGCCGGCACTTTCTGGTTTCAGTTGTGGGCGGTAATTGATATCTATTTCGCCTTGTACATTGCCAGCTTTATCTACAGTAAATCTGATATTGAAATCGGCATTACATATAAGTTGATAGTTTCCTTCATTGATCAGTATTGCCTTGGCTTTGCCTGCGCCTTTCCAACTACCATCAGGTAGAGACGCATCACTAAATGCATTTGCTGCCGGCTTCCAAGCATTGTTTTCAACCGTTTGTGCCAATTGAGTTGGTTGTGTAGAAATACTCTTGTTGATTGGTGTGGGAATAGACAGCGGTACATGGTTATCACTTTGTGATTTAAACCTTACCAGTCCAGCAGTAGTTAGTAATACTGCAGTAGTGGCAACAGCAAGTCGTTTGGCTCTACGATGGCGTACTGGTACAGGGTTCTCCCGCAAAGCATCCTGTAATTCAGCAATCAGCGCAGTAGCGGTTGGCTGTCGCTCAGCGGGATTTTTTGCCATTGCACGTGTGATCGCTCTACTGAATGCTAATGGTAGGGTGGGAACTTCTTCATGCAAAAGTGGGGGTGTAACAGCTAGATGTTGGTAGGCTAAAACACCATATGTTTCACCATCAAATGGTTTCTTACCAGCGATCAATTCATAGAAGATAATTCCCAAACTGTAGATATCGGTTCTACCATCTATATCCTTACAACCCTGCCATTGTTCTGGCGACATATAATGAGGAGTGCCCAATGTCTGTTCCAAACTTGTTCCGCTAGGAGTTGAGCCAATCTCACCTGGGCGCCGAGAGATCTTAGCAATACCAAGATCAAGTAGCTTGATTGTGAAGCGACCATCAGCAGCTTTTCCAATCATAATATTGCCTGGTTTCAGATCACGGTGAATAACACCATTCTGATGTGCGGCATCAAGTGCGCTGGCAATTGGCGAAAGTATTCTTAGCGACTCAGCCGGAGAAAGGTTTTTGCGCTTTCTCAATTCTTCGCTTAAAGTACGGCCCTCGATATATTCCAACACTAGGTATACAGTGCCATCTTCTGTCTCTCGCAGATCATATACAGTAACCACATTGGGATGACTGAAGAGTTTGGCAGCACGTCCCTCACGGAAAAAGAGCCGTTTATATTTGGGGTTGTTACTGATATAGGGCAACATAACCTTGAGCGCAACGGGATGCTCTAACAGAGCATGATGGGCACGGTATACTGCCCCCATTCCCCCTTTTCCTAGTAGCGCGTCGATCTGATATTGTCCATCCAACACTTTACCGATGAGAGACTGCAGATCTGTAGCCTCATCTTCAGAAAAGATCGGTTGATCCATTGCTAGGGCAGGGGATTCAAGAAAATCTCCTAGTTGTTGGTTGAATGCAATCAGCGATGCAAGTTCTGTTCTTAAACTAGCATCACCCGCACAAGCCTCATCAAGGAATGCCGTCTGCTCTTCAGGCTGCCGCTCTAGTGCCCCTTGTAATATCTGTTTAATCTGTTGCCAGCGCTCGGGAGTCATATTAAGTACGGCTCAATTCTCGTAACAGCCAGGTCCTGGCAAGATTCCACTCTCGCTTGACAGTAGCTGGCGATAGGTTGAGGATGACGGCGGTCTCTTCAATTGTGAGTCCACCAAAATATCTTAGTTCAATAATACGGCTCTGCTGCGAATCGATCGCAGCTAGCCTTGTCAGGGCATCGTCGAGTGCAATTAGATCAATATCTTGGCGCGGCGATAGCGCATCAAGGTTTTCTATTAACAATCTTTTTCTATCCCCACCACGCTTGGCGGCAAGGCGATTACGGGCATGATCGACCAGTATATTACGCATCAATTGTGCCGCAACACCAAAGAAATGTGCACGGTTCTTCCAATCGATATTCTTCCAATCTGTCAGTTGTAGATATAGTTCATTTACTAATGCAGTTGCCTGTAGGGTGTGATCAGGACGTTCCTGACGTAGACGTAGCATTGCCAAACGACGCAGCTCTTGATAGACAATGGGCATCAATTTATCTAGTGCTGCCTGATCCCCTCTATTCCAGTCAAGCAGCAACTTCGTCACTTCGGTCGGTGTCGTCATGTCCCCCCACTTAGCCCTGAAATAGTGTATGGATAAAACTATACCATCGAAGCACGGCAATTCAACGGGCATGATGACAAAAAATGCCTAACCAGCTAGAAGTGGGGGGATTAGGTTGGTATTTCTATCGATACAAGATTTAGCTAATCGGACAGGTTTTATTTTTTCTTAAGCAGGAGATCGCCTTTACGCTGCCCTGCTGAGATAACCCAACCTGTATTCAATTCTAACTTCCAACCATTACCAGTAATAGTTGGACCGTTAGTATTTTCTGGTGCCGGTAAGTGAATCTTCGTTAATCTTTCTCCTTCGCGGCATAGCAATGCACCTTGAGAAACCTCTAATATGCCCCAGACATCGACAGCTCGTAGGGTTGGGTAGACTGTACCGAGTCCATCAAATGGCACCAGATTGTTAGGATTGAAAGAATAGTCTAGTTTGTCTGTTACTGGCAATACCAGTAGTGGCCCTTCTACAAGGCGAGCATGATATTTTTTCGCTTGTTCTTGGCGTAATTGATCTCGCCGTGTTTCAGCAGCGATGATCTCATCCGAATCATAGTATTTGGCTCTTAATAAGGCTTGTGCCTGGTAATCTTGTGACAGTTTGCTAGGTAAGCCTTTATACAGCAGTTCAGACAGAGAGAGCCTCTTTTTGTTTGTTGTGATCTGTTTACGCCAAGAGGGGAGAGTTGTATCAAGCAGATAGCCATAAGCTGGCCCGCTAATATAGGCGAATGAGCGCACGAAACTAGTTCTATTATGACCTTGCCGTAGATTGTCACCAATCAATGCAGCAAGCTCACCCTGTGAGCGACTGCTCAACTTAAAGCCAGTATATTCTGCCAACCCTTCGTTGAGTTCTAGTAGATCTTCTTGTGATGAACTTTGTAGAAAGTGATGTTGACGGTGATGACGAAAATAGTATGCATCATGTATAGCCTGTTGTCGTGCCATTCCTTGCTCTTGCAGTGCTCGCTCAAGCGCACGCCATTCCAGACGTAACCAAATCCTTCCTTGCATCGCATCCAGGTGGTTGTTAGCAGGATTATTAGCAGGTAGATTGAGCGAATCTTGAATACGGTGAAAAAGTTCATGTGTGATTAAACGCAGTCGTCTACGTCTCTCTTCTGGTAATGGCCAAGCTATCATTGCCCATTTTTTACCGGCAAAATCGATAGATGTATTGCTAATGGATATTTCTGCTGGCAATTTACCAGTGAAAACACCTTCCTGTTGTACAAATAGACCGACCGTGTCAGCCTGATTGGCGACGACTGTATGAGTCTCTGGATCTGCAAATAGGATTGGGCCATAAATTGGAGCGCCCCAGAGTCTACCGCCATCCTGTTCACATACGGCCTTTGTTTCTTGAAAGTATTGTCGGGCCAAGCTTAGATCGATAGAAGACCCTTGCCAGCTTGCTTTTATTGGATTGATAACGAAAACACTGCTACATAGTACAATTAAAAATATATATCTAATTAACATGATCACCTCTCTTGATAATTATTTCCTTAGTTGATTACTCTTCTGCCAGCCTGAGTGTAAGCACTAATTCACATTTGTTATTGATACCAGGAATAACTTCACTCAGGTTATAGATGAGTGTCTCTCCAAAATTGCCTGCTCCTGCCCAGTTCTGTGCTAGTAGTGTCTGCCTTACACGGTTTATCTGATCTGTCTGATAGAGATCAAAATTGATGCTGAATGCATCTGATGGGCAGCTACGAGTGTAACTGTCAACATTAATTGAGAGCATCAAAGGGAAATATGCTGCTGGAGCAGTTGTTAATGGTATCGGTGTAAGCTGGATCTCTTGCGGCTGCTGAAACAGGCAGTTGCTAGAGCCATGTGCGATCGCGACATTATTCACCAGTAGTTTGGCATCGACAACAAATCTATGTGGGATCTTATGTGCATTGACCTTGATAAAGCCATATTGAGGCGATTTGACAATATCGATCTTTAATGGCTCAGGCTTATCAGTAGTCTGCTTAGGCAGAATGTGAATAAGAGGATCGATCTCAATTTTGAGTAGATTTCCCTCTTCACTACGACCAAAAGGAAGCAGTTCTACTGCTTCATCAAGCCCGACAAGAAACTTGTGTTGTTGTTGATCCTCTTCATAGATAGGGAGCTTGCGTTGCGAGTAACCGATAAAGCGCTTAGTGGCAATTTGAGTGCGTATTTGTAATAGATTGGTATCTATCAAATCGGTAATAAAAGCCGCTGCTAGCGTGAAGCGACTATCTTGTAATTTGATATCGAAGTCACTACCAGCAGGTCCTTCAATTAGAGTTTCCGAGAGCACCTGACGATGGCCACCATTCTCTTCTACTGCCCTAACATTGAATTGAATACGCTGTAAATTTAGGCTAGGCGCACTGGCAGGATGGACCCGATCTTGAAAAGAGAGAAAAAGAGGTAAAATAAAAAGCAGTAAGACTATTTTCATCGCTTTCATCGCTGTCCTCCAGAATTGACTGGCGCTCTCTTCTTAACCACATATATCAAAGTTCTTTCTCCTCGATCAAAACGAGAGAAGTCTGTGGTGATAGGGAGAGGAGTTATGCTCTTATCATTTGGTGTAGGGGAAATAGAGATTGTTCCCTCTTTATCGTTGAACCAGCCAGGAAGCAGGCTCACAGTTAGTATCCCCATCAGAAAGGCTGCTAATATTAATAACGCAAAAACAGGCGTAGGTAGTGCCAGTCTGTTTCTCCATACGGTTTCATTGCCTATACGCAGTATGTTATTAAGCGCCCGTTTCTGTGCCAGTGGATCACGTTGATAAGGATAATCTTGAATCTCTTCTCTCAATTTAAGAAACTCATCATAGGTTTCGCGACAGGTCTGACACAGTGCAATATGGTTACGAATCTGATCTGATTCACTAGTTGACAGTTCTCCATCAACGAGAAGAGAGACTTTTGTCATCCATTCGCAATTCATTGCTTAATCTCTCCTATGCTTAAATCGCCGTTCCAGGCGTGGGGAGCTACGGTTTTGTTCTTGCCATTTTTCACGCAGTAGATTACGGCCACGATAAATATCTATTTTCACTTTGCTCTCGGAAACTCCTGTAACACGAGCAATCTCGCGGTAACTCATCTCTTCTTGTTCTCGCAAAAGCAGGGCAGTGCGTTGATCTTCAGGAAGCGATTTGAGTAGCCGCCAAAGCAGGTTTGCTTCTTCTGCACGAACCAGTTCTTTTTCTGCGGTATTTGATTGGTAAGGTCGCAACCATCCTGCCAGGCGATCTAGTAGTTTCATCTGTGTCTGCTTTCTCTTCAATTCGTTATGGGCTAGATTGCGTGCAACACGAAAGACCCAAAAGCGGATCTCTTCGTGAGGCAGTCGATCGACACCAAAACGATATAGGCGTAGCAGGCTTTCCTGGGCAATATCTTGAGCCAAGCTGCTACTACCCAGCAGACATTCTAGAAACCGACACAGTCTTGGGTATAGTTCATTGAAGATTTCGGTGAAGACCTCCCGATCCGCCAACATATCTCCTTTCAATATAACAGTTCTCCTTTAGGAAGAGCCGTTATAATAAAAACCAGGGAGGTCTGGAGAAGTTACAAAATTTTCAGAAAAAATTACTCGTATCGTAGTGTCACCATCGGATCCACTTTCATTGCTTTGCGTGCAGGGATATAGCAAGCCAGCATAGCTACACTGGTAAGTAACAGTGCCAGCAGCGCAAAGATTGTAGGTTCAGTGGCGCTAACATCAAAAAGTAGATCTGCCATCAATCGCGTCAACACAAAAGCTGACACTAATCCGATACTGACACCGCCCAAAGTCAGTGCCAGTCCTTGTTTGATAACCAACTTAAGAACGTCACGCTGGCGTGCTCCTAATGCGATACGTATACCGATCTCTTGTGTGCGTTGCGCCACCGTATAGCTGATCACTCCATAAATACCAATAGCCGCCAGTAGTAATGCGAATAGCGCTAAACTACTTATTAAGCTTGTTGCTGCATCTACTCCCCATAAGGAACGCTGCATAAACTGCTGAATAGTTTTAATACCAAATAGCGGTAGTGTTTCATCTAACTCCTGCACTTCACGCCGTAAGCTTGCTACCACACTTGTCGGGTCAGCTTGTGTACGTAGTAGAATTCTGCTGCGACCATCGGTGTAATTCTGCTCTAGTGGCAAAAACATAAACGGGATAGGGGTTTCACCAATCGTGATATATTTGCCATCTTTGGCTACACCAACTATTTCCAAGTAAGGACTATTGGTATTGCCCATCTGTAGACGCTTGCCAATAGGGTCTTGTCCTGGCCAGTAACGCCTCGCCATTGTCTCATTGATGATCACAACACGTGAACTATCTACTTTATCACGTTGATCAAATGCCCGTCCCGCTACAATGGGAGTCTTCATTGTTTGAAAATAGTTTTTTCCAATAATGGAATAGAACACGACAATCTTTTCGTTTTCAGAACGTGGGACGTAACCTTCAACGAAGATACGATCGCCATCAAAGCCATCATCAAGTGGTAAATGTGATGCCAGACTGGCTGATTCTACCCCAGGCAGCCGCTCGGCTCGCTCGATAATCTCTTTGTAAAATGCTCGTCCACGAGCTTGATTGTAACCTTGTATATTGAGTTGCACAGAGGCGAGGAGAATGTTTTTTGTCTCAAAGCCTGGATTCATCTGCTGGGCATTATGTAGACTTTGAAGGAATAGACCAGCGCAGATAAGTAGCACCAATGACAGTGCGACTTGTACTACCACAAGCGCATTACGTAAGTTAAAGCGCCAGAAGCGACCCATAATCATTTGGGCTTCACCTTTAAGCATAGCTACCAGATCAGGTTTTGATGCTTGTAAGGCAGGTAGCAAGCCAAAGATCACACCAGTTGCTAACGAGACTATTAGCGTGAAACCTAGCACTCGATAATCTAGGGCTAGATCATAATCGGGGTTTACGGTTTCAAAATCTAGTGGTGGTCCACTAGTCTTAAATAGATCGATTAGCCAGATCGCGAAAAGCATTCCCACACTACCACCAATCATAGAGAGCACCATGCTTTCTGTTAATAATTGGCGGACCAATCGTGAGCGACTAGCGCCTAGCGCAAGACGTATGGCAATCTCGCGACGGCGCACAGTCGCACGCGCAAGCAGTAGGTTAGCGACATTTACACATACAATCAGCAACACCAAACTCATCACACCCATCATCATTGCAGAGATAAGAGTCAAAATATTATCGCCACCCGGTAGTGGTTGTGTCTTATGGTCGCCTGGCTGGATCTTGATGGTCACATCACGATTAGTCTGAGGATAACTTTGCCCTAATTGCTGTGCAATTAGGTTCATTGCGCTAGTGGCCTGCTTAATTGTTATGCCTGGCTTCATACGTCCATTAACATTAAGCCACCTAGAACCTCGCTCAGTACGCCGCCCATTGCCTTCGTGTAAGACTTGCTCGTGCATCATAAGTGGCAGCCAGATATCTGGAATAAAACCCAAAAATCGAGTGCCGGAAAAGCCATAGGCTGCCACACCGATCACAGTAAAGTCATGTCCATTCAACTTTAGAGTTTTGCCAATAATCTCTGGGTTAGCAGCAAAACGACGTTGCCAGAAGTTATAACTGAGTACGGCAACAGGGTGCGCACCAGGATATAGGTCATCTTCTCTTGTCAATGTGCGCCCTATAACTGGCTTGACGCCAAGACCAGTAAAATAGTTACCCGTCACCAATTCACCCCACATCAATTCGGGCTGTGTGCTTCCATTGCCAGAGAGGTTGGCCATACTTAGAGTTGTTCCAAAATGTCCAACTAGATCACTGAAAACTTCATTCTTATCTAGGTAGTCCAAATAGTCTGGATAAGAGAAGGCGTCAGGAAAACTCGATTGTGGCTCCGTCACATAGAGTGCCGCCAGTTGCTCTGCCTGCTCGACCGGCAATGGCTTAAATAACATAGCATTAACAAGGCTAAAGACGGCCGTGCTGGCGCCAATACCTAAAGCAATAGAGAGCACCGCCACAGCGGTAAAGCCGGGAAACTTAATCGACATTCGCAGACAATAACGCACATCTTGAAGTATTCCGTGCATCTACATACTCCTTTAATGGGAAAACTCTCTTCCCACACTCTGTTATTAGATAACGGCGGCAATAGAATACCCTCTCCTATAGCCAAATTTTGTGCCATTCTCTTATGCTAGGTTAACTTGTGAATAATCTAGTTTTATCCAGATCTACTGGGTTATTAGACACTGCTTGTGTGCGGTCGTGGGACTAAATAATCCCAAAATAGGAATTTTTTTGAGCCTTTTCTCAGTATTTTTTCGCCTTTCAAGATGGCAAGAGCAGCGAATCATTAAAATTACTAGGGGGAGTATGGTTGTAAAGAGAGTATATTTGGTATTCTGTTTCTTGGGACTGATAATAAATGGCTCTATTGTTACGGCAGGGCCGTTTCCACAGGCTAGTCGTACTCAAGGGTTGCCAACAGTTGGTCCAGTGGTGACGACTATCTCATCACTCTATTACGAGCCAAGGAGGGATCCTTTCCGGGATGTAGTAAAGAGGCCTGATACGGTTGTGACTGTGTTAAAACCTACAGAATTGCCCTGGCCAAGCTATCAGGAACGAGAGTACGAATGGAAGAAGCGCCGTGATATTGCCCGACAAGAAGGCAAAATTGTACCAAGAACATCGGAGCGTTACCTCATTGGAGAGGTAGAAGTGCTAGGCTACTATCAGAAGCCAGCAGGACCAGGTGTCTTTCTCAAACCCAAGACTACTACTAGCACCATGATCTTTGCAAGCGTAGGAGAGAAGTTCTACAACGGCTCAATTCGCAAGATCGAAAGCCGTCAAGGCATAATTGAGTTTGATAAGATTGTCAGATTGAGTAGTGGTGCAATCAAACACGAGAAGCAGATTATCCATTTCAAACCTGGTCATTGACGACAGCCATCAGCGTTACTTATTCACCTATATCTATCGAAAGGCTAGGACGGGCACGTAGGCTGGCAATGAATTTACGGTCTAGTAGGCCATTGTGATCTAATGGTAGAGGAGATGGCGTGGAATTAAGCATCTTACCTGCCTGTGTCCGCCACCAGCCTTCAAAACGTGCAATACTCGCCTCTCGTACTACTGGATCGGCCATATAGAAATAGCCAAAATCTTGTTGAGAAAGTGTTGTCAGTGATTGTATTGCGAAATATCGCACAGCCGGATAATTATCTCGTAGTGCCTCAATGAGGAAGGGAATCGCCCATTTACCTGCTTGTGAATTGGCGTCGGCGCCAGGCTGGCCTAATGCCCAAGCTGCAGCAATACGAGCTGATGGATCATAGCTGAATAGTTCTCGTACCAATTCTGAACTGTTGGTGCCGAGCAACTGCTGGTTCTCAGCCGTCAATCTGTATTTGTCCCCATACCATTTGCTCAGATATTGAGCACTCCATTGCGCACTCTGCTCTTTGTGGCAGAGATTACAGCCATTAGGCATCTGTGTAGTAAGAGTCTTATTGATATCTGGTAGTAGAATACGGTGAGTACGCTTGGCGGTAAGCAGGCCATAAGCAATACGTGGCCTATGGCATTCGTAGCAAGAGCTTCCGGAACTATCGGCGCGATGATGTGTATGTGCTGAGATATCTTTTGCGATTGCTTCATGACATTGTGTGCAAGATTTATTACTGCGCATATAGTCGGTGAGGAGGGATTGCTGCTTACCACGATGTACGCTATGGCATCTATTGCAGGTCATCTCGCCGCGCTGATAGCAGGCACTCATCATCACACCCTGGAATTCGTAAGCCGTCAATCGTGGTGTGCCATCAGGATAGAAACGATCTGCGAACTCATAGTCACCTATACGTGTCTGCCGATCGACGGGCTGGTAATAGCGGAAAAGCTCTTCGCCAGGAGTATAAGGATCACCAGTTGAGAGTATCTCTTTAATAGCTTCGCTTTGTCGTGGTACGCGCTGCCCATGACAATGACCACAAACTTGTAATTCTTGCAATTTGTTAAGACGCAAAGGATTCACAATCGTGGGATCATCATGGCGTACACGGGGACGTAAATTTGACCATAACCAGGACTGGTTCTTCTCAATATGCAATTGACCTGGTCCATGGCAAGCTTCGCAGCCTATCCCTAACTCTGCTACTTTAGTGCTAAAACGGCGGCTTTCAAAGGAGAGACCAGGATTAGCTTTTACGTTGTGGCAGAAGACACAGTTATTGTTCCAGATTGAAGTATGCTGATGAAAATTGGCTGAATCTGGTTTGAGAAAAAGACCTTGCAGATTAAACCAATGTTTTTTCTCAATATTGTAGGCTATTGGCAGACGATAATAAGTATCTCCTACCTGAGTAAGATATTGCTGAAAGCGGCGCGAGCCTACTGTACGTGCAATCTTCGCCTCCGCCATCTTCTCTCCATTGAGATCTAATGTGTAAATATAAAACTCATCGCCACGGCGGTACATACGCGAAGTCACACCAAGAAAAGTATAACTTGTGTCTTGGAAGTCACCCACTATACTTGCTGGTGTCGCCTCCTGTGTCATCTTGCGATGATGTGATTCGAACCAGTGATTATATTGTTCAACATGACATTGCTGACATTGTTGAGAGCCAACATAGTTAACATTGGCAAGCACAGGTTGATAATCACGAAGAGATTGTTTTTCTCTACTCCAACCAATCAGGAGGATAGCTGCCAAGCTGATAATGATAGTTAGTGATATCAGTAATCTACGACG
Source organism: Acidobacteriota bacterium (assembly GCA_040758525.1). GTDB lineage: Bacteria > Acidobacteriota > Blastocatellia > Chloracidobacteriales > JADJPF01 > JBFLVQ01. The sequence continues at coordinate 32,142 of JBFLVQ010000006.1, read as the reverse complement.
GGCAAGCATAGCGTAAATTTATATCACTTTTAGGGCAAGTTCTGCCACTGTCTGTAAGCAGATATTGGTTGGTGAAAAAGGAATTGATACTCCTCACAGTAAAATCTGTGAGGAGTATCCAAAAAGAAGACTTACTTGACTGAAACATCATCTATGCGGAATGTTGTGACTAATGAAGAATCAGTAGTAGAACGGAACTGCAGACGAATTGTCTGACCAGCAAAGTTGCCCAGGTTAATCGTCCTTTGTGTGTAGACGCCTGCTGCGGCCTTATTCAGATTGCTGAATGTTGCTACAGTCGATAACAATGTGCCAGATGTGTTACGGATCTCGACAAAGAGCCTATCGAACTGTGTCGTAGTCGTCGTCTCACTTGAGGTAACGTTGAGCCAGAAGGTAAGGGTGGCTGCTGTTGTTGTGCTGGGAACAGTGAACTGCTGGAATGTTGTACCAGTTGAGGAGTTAACTCCACCCATGAAGACATATCCAGTACCGCTATGTGGGAAGGAACCGGTGTTAGTAAAGTTGGAACTTCCAGAGAGTACCCAAGGACTGGCCGTGCCACCCTCAAATCCACCATTGGTGATCAATTCACCACCGCCACCGCCACCCTGATTTACTGTCAAGGTTACCGGCACGCTAACAGGACTGTTAGAAACGCCCGTTGCGCTTACTGTAATGGTAGCATTATAGGTACCTGCAGCAAGACCAGAAATATTAACTGAAGCGGTTGTAGAAGATGGTGTTGTGCCACTGGTTGGGCTGAGTGTTAGCCAAGGAGCATTATCACTAACGTTCCAGGTAAATGCACCGCCGCCGCCAGCATTGGTAATATTGAGGGTTTGATTTGCCGGATTAGCACCACCAGCAGTTGCAGTAAAGCTTAGGCTAGCTGGGCTGACACCAATCGATGGCTGAGCTGCGCCCGCTGTTCCGTTGTAGACAATCAGAGCAAAGTCCTGATCTGTAGTATCAGCATTACCCGGTATACCATCACCAGCAATATTGGTTGCTTTTACTGTAACAGTGAAGCTGCCAGATGTGCCTGCCGGTAAAAAGACTGACTCAACGTTGTTCTTGATGTCAGCATTACCACCGGTAATTGAATCACCACCAGAAAAGACATTGCCTTTGTAGGTTTGACCATTGATGGTTACTTCTAAATCCAGGTTGTTAACCCAAGGTGCCCCAGTGGTTGGTCCAGGAGCATCGGTCCAAGCCAGTGTGACACGGAAGGGTTGGCTAGTTGTTGAGACTGAACCAGTAACCTGATAGGTTTGACCAGTCGTATCCAATGTCTGAGATTGATCAACTAGAATGCGTGATACACCATCAAAAGCGCGACCAAGGTTCATACGTCCCATACCCTGATTGTTAGAGGGCAGCGTATCATTAGCGCCCACACCAGTCATACGGGTAGTGGAGTTCATCAGATAACCTTTGACCATCGCTGGGCTTGGTGCTGGGCTGCCGTTATTGAGAAAATTTTGATAAACAAGCGCTGCACCACCAGCTACTGCTGGGCAGGAGTGGGATGTTCCACTCGACCAACCATAGAGAGTCTGGCCAGCAGGGAAATATTTGTTGCATACACTACTGCCATCATAGTTGGTTTGTGGTACACCAGCTTCAATGTGAGTGCCGGGGCCCATAATATCTGGCTTGACACGGCCATCACCACCTGAGGAGTTGACTGGACCACGGCTGGAGAATCCAATGACATCATTTGCGCTATCGGCACCAGTGTTAGCTACTGCACAACCGTCTGTGCCAGTTTGACGGACATTTTCGCCTGCGCCTACACATATCACATTCTTGGCAGTGGAAGGAGAGCTGACGGTATTGGCGCCAGAGCCACTATTACCTGCTGCAAAGACGACCGTCAATTGCTGCAGACCAGCCACACCCGACTGCGCATCACGTACGATTCTGTCGAACTCTTGCGCATTGGTGTCATATCTCCTCGCGGCTGTGCCGGTAAAGCCCCAAGAATTGCTAGAAATACGTGCGCCCTGACCATAAGCAGTGTTCTCCCACCCAGTTGGAGTTGCGGCGCCAGGACCAAAGATTGCTGTGACACCAACTCTGGCGTAAGGAACCATACCTAAACCATAGTTATAACCATTGGCGTCTTCATTGGCAGCACCTGTGCCAGTGTTGATACCACCAACGATATGACTATTAAGGAAGCCGTGTCCGCCCTGCGCACCACTCATATTAGTCACATTGTTCTGGAAGACAATGCGAGAGCTGGCTAAGTCTGGATGGCCAGTAAGCGAATAAGCATCATCAACCACGTTTACAGCAAAAGTACCAAATTGTGAACTGGAGAAACCTTTGCTGTTTAACCAAGCCAGATAGCCAGGACCACTAGGGACATTGCCTGAGAGATTACCGGCCAAAATCTGACCCTGCGCTTCATCTAGTCTGCGACGTGGAGTGCGCTCTTCCAGTGCAAAGACACCATCCATAAGCACGATCTCATCAAGTTGCCCAGCCGTCACTTTTAATTCTAAATTGTGATAATTGAGCACTTGGTTCATCTGTACGAACTCGCTTGCCATCGCTTTCAGATTAGCAATGGTCTGCTCGGCTTCTGGGCTATCGACAACCTGCACTACTACATCAATAAGTGTCTCTACAGGCATCTTGCGCATTGCCATTAATCCCGGTGAGAGCCGGAAAGCAGGCTCGTAATCACCGATAAACTGTACAAAAGTATTGTTCTTGAGGAACAATGGCAGGCTTGCTGCGGCGCCTGGTTCAGCGCGCACCACATAGGCATTAGAAGGGATGTAGGTTACGATCTCAGCGCCAGTAGCGGTCAACGAGTCTAACCAAGCATCTTGAATCGGCCCAACAAACTGTACAATGTAGAGGCCACCACGAGGCACTCTACCACGCGCCATTGCTTCTACCATCTCTGCTCGGCGAAGTTCAGCGGGTATTTGACGGTAAGTGGCTTCAGGATTGTTTGTGTCTAGAATAAAACCATTCAGTGCAATCAGGTCTTGATCATCCCTAACTGCTACAGATAATCCTTGCAATGCGGCACGTCCACCTAATGGCCGCTCATCTACTACTACTAACCGGAAGCTACCATAATTGATCTCTTCCGCAATTGCATTCCTATTCAGCAGTTCCTGATAAGTTGCGGCATCGTCGTTACCTAAAATCAACTTATGACGAGTACTGCCATTTATATAGCTGTTCGGCATCGTATCTAGTACAGGTGCCGTCTGGCTATTGTTCCCCCCTAGGGCCTTTTTATTCTTTTGTTGCATCATCGCGCTGGTACCATACAAAAATAGCGCCAACGCAACTCCGATTATTAATAAAGCCGAGCGTCTCATGCTTCTCCTCTCTTCTTTGCCTAAGGTCTCTTTATATTGGTGCTTGTGAATGGAACAAGTTGAAGGCCATTTATGCAAAGATGGTGCCGAATACTGTCAACTCTCTAGAAGCTACAGTAAATAGAGCAATTTATCAGAAATAACAGGTCTTCCTTAGCTACTTTTTTGACAACAGAGTGGTAATGTCGTGTATAGTAGCTATCCAATGGATATTTAGACAGTTAGGTTAATCATTCAGAGAATTGAGGATTTTGTACTGTAAAGAGATTAATGATAACTGCCAAGCAACTTGACACTAATCTGCTATCAAGTTTAATCAGCTTATCTCTTATGGAGGCGAATCTGACCGCGGTGGGTGCTAAGATTAAGCGATGCCCCGCCATTGCCATAGCGCCCTGAGACACGTTTATTTTGGGAGGTAGTGTCGGTTAGTTGAAAGCTACCAAGATCAATGTTTCCATTCATAGTAGTAGCCATTAAAGTGAAGGTACTACTAGCAGGCAAGGTAATATCAACAGTATTTTCACCAGAGTGGAAATTATAAATACCATCTGCGGTTAGCACGCCAGTATAAATAATTGGTCCAGCAATGCTCTTAGCAGTGATATTAGGGCTCTGCAGGTCGGTTAATGAGATCTCGCCTTCCATCGTCTGCGCTAATATACGTCCTATTAGGGAAGTGATCTGGATTGAGCCTGTAAGGCATTTAAGATCTAGGGTGCAATTTTGTGGTGCACTGATATCAAAATGAGCTTGATTGTTATGGTTTCGTGTTGATTTTGAGCAGAGGACTTCAATCTCTACACTATTACCGGTCTGACGCTCGCGTACTTCTAAGGAGTTTTCCGAGAGAATAATGTTAACTTTAATTTCTGGCTTATCCCAAGCTTTCACTTTGATTGAGCCAGCCACATTTGAGATCGTCAAAGCCGCACCTTTGGGTGATACCTTATAGGTGCGAGTATAGTTTTTCATACCTTCGCCAGCCACGCTGACACAGGCGAAGGTAGCTACTGCCAGCAGTGCCAAACCGCGGGCAAAGTTGCAATCTCTTGATGACCGATTCCTGTTATAGATTCGTGTTGCCATCGCTAGCGGTTAACTGATTATTAGAGGGTAGAAAACTGCTCTAAGAGCCGCAGTTTCTCTTTATAGGCAACAATCATCATCTCTTGAGCGATCTGGTCATGAGGATTGCGTAGTAATAATTGACGACATTCCGCCAACGAGCGATCAACGATTGCCAAATTCCGATCGAAAAGTTCTTGCATCTGTGGGTCCCAATTCTGACGACGCTGTTCTACTGCCTGTGTAAGGCGATCAATGGCACTACGCAACTCCGCTTCTTCAGGATTCATCACATGGGCAAGTGGCTTGGCTACCAGAGTAGTTCGCGCGGGAGCCATAAGGATCGCTTGTTGCGGTTGGTATGAGAGGGAACCGACCACTACGATTGCCATTACTAATAATGCCATTACCCCAGCCATTTGAGGCATAGATAAGCTCAGTTGTAGCTGGTAACTCCAGAATCGTGCCCAAGCGCCTAGCTGCCTTTTTACTGGCACATTGGTCAATTCCTGTATCTCCTGTTCGATATGTGCCCAAACCGCACTCTGCGGCGCTAGCAAGGGCAGCTCCTTACTCATATGCACTATCTGATCAAGATCCTGATGAAGCAGGTTACACTCACGGCAGGCTGACAGATGCGCACGTATGTGCATACAGCTGTCAGTGCCAAGTTCGCCATCAATATATTCCGAAAGCAGATCCTGACAATCCGAACAGTTCATGACCTCACACTTTCTCCGATAAGAGTAATGCCCGTAGTTTTAGACGAGCTTTATGTAGCTGTGATTTGGAAGTGCCAACGGTAACGCCGAGCATGTTGGCGATCTCCTCATGTTCGTATCCTTCAACATCGTGTAAGACAAAGACCGCGCGATAACCAGGCGATAGTTGTGCGATAGCCTTCTCCAAAGCTATATGTTCGATTATTGGCATCGCTGCTGGGCGCTCACTCCCAGGTTCGATAATGGTCGGAAGCTCCCCTTGATCTGTCGTTGTTTCGAATCGTAAATCACGTTTGCGAAATCTCATCAGCACTTGGTTTACTGTCAGACGATGTAGCCAGGTGGAAAACGCTGCTTCCCCGCGATAGCTACCTATACGGCGAAAAACTTGTATAAAGACATCTTGGGTCAGGTCCTCCGCTTCTGCAGCATTAGTTGTCATACGGAAACAGAGACTGTAAACCCGACGATAGTGCCGATGATATATTGTTTCAAACGCGTTACGATCACCAACTGCCGCCGCACGGGCCAATTCAATATCTGAAGCTAGTTGGGATGTGTCTGATGTCACGTGCTCGCTTTTCGTCCCTTGGCCCTAAAGGACTCACCTTTACTAACTTCGTAACCTGTGATGCTCTCTTTTACAGGGATGGTTGCCTTTATCAGATTAGAAGTTTTTAACCTTTCCGGCCTACCGCCTTTGAGCCTCACCTAATATATCAACTCTGCTTCACCACAACAACTATCAACAGCCGGTCTTTACTTAGCTAGTTTCGCTTATGCTTCACATCTCTTTCATTGTTTACGGTAGAATTCTGCGATCTTTTCTGTAACATAATCGATCTGTTCAGTCTGTAACTCAGCATAGATAGGTAGCGAGAGGATCTCATCGGCTGCCCGTTCTGTAACAGGAAAATCGCCAGATTGATAGCCTAGTTCCTGATAGGCCGCTTGTAGATGTATAGGGATAGGATAATGGATAATTGTAGTTATATTCTGCTCAGCAAGAAACTGCTGTAATTGGGCGCGCTCACGTACACGCACAACGAAAAGATGGAAGATATGATCACGTTCAGGAGCAAGTTCAGGTGTACATATCTGTTCCACTTCCCTCAGGCGCTGACAGTAATATTTGGCATGTTCTACACGGCATCTGTTCCATTGATCTAGATATTTTAACTTAATACCAAGCACAGCCGCCTGTAGAGTATCGAGCCGAGCGTTAAGGCCCTTTTCCGAATGATAGTACTTCTGCCGTTGTCCATAATTACGCAATCGTCGGATCTTCTCGGCCAGTTCTGCGTCTGCAGTAACAACGGCGCCGCCATCACCATAAGCCCCTAGGTTCTTACCAGGATAGAAGCTAAAGCAGCCTATATCGCCAATTGTGCCACTACGACGACCACGATAGCAGGCACCATGCGATTGGCAGGCATCCTCAATCACACGCAAGTTATGATCACGCGCAATTTCCAATATTGGATCTAGATCACAAGGTTGACCATAGAGGTGTACTGGCATAATAGCGCGGGTTTGTGCGGTAATAGCTGCCTCAATACGGTTGGGATCGATGTTATAGCTATCTGGATCAATATCAACCAGTACTGGTCGTGCTCCTACTGCCGATACTGCCAGGGCAGTAGCAATAAAAGTATTAGCAGGCAAGATCACTTCATCACCAACGCCAATACCAAATACCTCTAAGGTAAGGCGTAGCGCATCCAGTCCGCTGCTTACACCAATCACATTGCCAATCTGCAAATATTTGGCGAAGTCTGTTTCAAAGCGATCAACCTCTTGTCCAAGAATAAAATTACAGTTGCTTAAGACGGTCAATACGGCAGTATCTATTTCCGTCTGTATACTCTGATATTGCGCTTTTAGATCAACAAAAGGTACTTGCATCAGGTGCTATTTCTTTATTCTCAGTGCCAGCAAAAAGATTGGCCGTAGTATACTCCACCATCCTGTGATCGGTTTCATCTTGGTATAGCCAAGCTGTTTTGGGGGATAGATCTTAGTTACTGCTACCTCTCTAAAGCGATAACCAAGTTTGATCGCCTGGTACATTATGTAAGGCTCAAGCTCATATTTGTCAAGCCATTCTTGATCTAGATTAATACGTGGATCATCAAAGATCGAGAGTCGGATAGCACGAAACCCATTAGTACTATCGGTAATGCGTCGCCAAGATAGCAGTGAAAAGAGCAGTGGATGTACAACACGGGTAGCTAGCTGTCGATAGAAGGGCATGTTGCCAAAGTCACCGCCAGGCAGATAGCGTGAGCCTTGTACAAAATCGTAACCCTGATTAATGATCGGATCGATAAGACGAGGGATTTCCGTGGGTCTATCCTTGTCATTACCGGCTAGTATCACAATAATGTCGTAACCATTGGCGCGTGCATATCTAATTGCAGTGCGAATTGCCGCTCCCACACCCTGACGGGTCTGATGACTAATAATCTTAACACCCTTCTCAGTGATCACCTGAGGAGTACGGTCAGTAGAAGCATCATCAATCACTAAGACATCATCAGCCAATCCTGGCACAAAGCGATCAAGCACACGGCCGATCTTCGACTCCTCATTAAAGGCGACAGGTACAGCAAGTACTTTCATTGTACGTGTTGCTGCTGCTGCGCCTACACCCGCTAATTGTGTTTCCCGTCCGTTCATGATTCGATTGCGCTCACCTCGTCATTGTTTTTCTGATAGCGTCGTCCACATTTCTCACAAATAGCCTGTCTGCTAGCGAAGTCGAGCTTGTGGGCACAAACACAGACCCAACCATGCACACGGGCAGGATTGCCATAACATAGTGCGTAAGCGGGTATATCATGTGTAATAACGGCACCCGCGCCTACCATAGCATAAGCGCCTATACGTATCCCACATACAATTGTCGCATTAGCACCAATCGTGGCGCCGCGCCCGATCAATGTCTCACTTACCTGCCAATCAGGATTACGACTACGCGGCCAGCGGTCATTAGTAAGTGCGGCATTTGGACCCAAAAAAACACCGTCCTCAATAGTGACCTTATCCCATACTGAGACACCATTCTTGATCGTTACATTGTTGCCAATTACTGCACCCGACTCAATAAAAGAGTGATCACAGATATTGCAGTGCTCGCCAATGATCGCACCACGCATTACATGGACATAGGCCCAGATACGTGTACCATTACCAATCTGATCACTTTCCACTAGTGCCGTTTCATGCTTGAAGAAATCGGCCATCGCTTATTTCACCTCGATAGGTGCACCACGCTGGTTGAGCGATTGTTGGATTGCTTCAATAGCACGCACCACCTCCAGACCACTGGCACCATCCGATACATCAGCGTGACCTTTTCTAATCGCGTTTAGAAAATAGCGTGCCTGATTCTTCAATGGCTCTTCCATCTTAATACGTGGTATGGTGATGTCACCCTCACGGGCAAGCAGATGGAAGTGACCATAATCTTCATAATAAGGTTCGCGCACCACACCCTTGTCATAGATCTGTACGGGCCCGACTACTGCCAGGTCATCCCAAGTGACCATCTTCTTGTCACCTACCAGAGTGATCTCACGCACTTTACGCGGATCCAACCAGGACACCTGTATACGTGCTAGTATGTCGTTAGGATAGCGCATAGAGATAAAGGCAAGATCCTCGATCCCTTTCTGTAGAAAAGCTTCTCCTACCGCCGAGACTTCACGTGGATGTGTACCAAGCAGGAAGTTAAAGATCGCAATATCATGCGAAGCTAGATCGTAGACAGCATTAACATCTTGACGGATTGGTCCTAGATTGGTGCGTGTTGAGCCTATACAGTAGATCTTACCTAAGTCACCAAATTCCAGATACTCTTTTAACTTGAGTATACCATTATTGAAGAGGAAGACTTGGCCAACCATCAAGACAAGATTGCGTTCCTTGGCCAATTGTACTAATTCCTCTCCTTCTATTGCAGTTAGACAGAGCGGCTTCTCGACTAGTACCTGTTTGCCTGCCTCTAGTGCCTCCTTGGTAATTTTGTAATGTGTTTTGGTAGGAGTAGAGATCACAACAGCATCTATTGTACTGTCAGTGAGCAACTCATGGTAATCACGTACTAATCGCAATCCTGGATAGAGCTTGGCTACACTAGCTAGCCGCTCAGTATCTAGATCTGCTGCTGCCGCTACTTTCGATCCTGCGATTGTAGAAAAAGTGCGTATATGGTTTGGGCCCCAGTGGCCGCAGCCAATAACGCCTATCGTGATGTTCGCTTTGGATGTGCTCATCGACAAAATCTGCCTGCAGGAAGACTCATTATTGCCTTTCAGATAGCCCTAATTCTAGTTGATAGTGGGAAATAAGAAAAGGAAATTTGAGGTTACAGAGAAGAGAGATTTGTCTAGCTGCTACTGAGGTTTAGTTGTATCGGCAGTCTCGCGCAACATATTTGCCGTATGGCGTATGCGGTGCTTATCTAGAAGATGACGTAGACTACGTACAGGCATATGCAATAGGTCAGCAGCACGAGTCTGATTACCAGTAGTGCGACGTAGTGCCTCAAGAATAAAAAGCTTCTCCAGTTCCGCAATATAGGTCTCTAGATCGATCCCCTCTTCAGGGAGCGAGAGGAAAGATTGTAATTGAGTAGGACTATATTTAAGTATTGACTCAGGTAGACGCTCAGGTTGGACCTCATTAGTGGGCTCAAGTGCAACAGCACGCTCGATGGCATTTTCTAATTCGCGTACATTGCCAGGCCAATCGTAATTTTCCAAGTAGCGCAGTGCCTCTTCAGAGATGCCATATATATGACGACTGGCGCTACGTGCGTAGCGCAGTAGGAAATGTTCAGCAAGCGCACGTATATCCTCTTTGCGATCGCGTAGTGGCGGCAGCTTGATCATTATTATATTGACCCTATAGTAGAGATCCTGACGGAAGAACTTCTCCTCAACCATACGCGCTAGATCGCGGTTAGTAGCTGCGATCACACGAGTATCAATGGGAATCTCTTCAGTACTACCAACACGCCGCACCATACGCTCTTGTAGCACACGCAGTAGTTTTACCTGCATGGTTGGACTCATCTCAGAGATCTCGTCAAGAAAGATCGTACCACCATGTGCTGCCTCGAAGAGACCTTTCTTATTAGTCTGCGCGCCTGTAAAAGCGCCTTTCATATAACCAAAGAGTTCCGATTCCAGCAATGTTTCAGCAAAAGCGCCACAATTGATCGAAACAAAGGGTGCATTAGCACGCAGGCTACAGCTATGTATGGCACGCGCAACCAACTCTTTGCCTGTGCCTGACTCGCCCTGTATCAAAACTGTACTTGAGGTCGAGGCGACGTTAAGGATCATCTTATAGACCTCTTGCATACAGCGGGACTGTCCTATGATATTTTCTAGGCGACCACGTTCCTTTAGCTCACGTTTGAGCAGAGCATTCTCCTGGCGTAGTTTGCTCTTCTCTAATGCCTTTTGTACTACTAACTTCAGTTCATCGATATCGAATGGTTTCTGAATGAAATCTTCCGCTCCATACTTAAACGCCTCGCGTGCATTCTCAATGGTGGCGAAAGCAGTCATGATTATGATCATTGTATCAGGGGAGACTTCACGACATTGGGTGAGTAGTTCCAGACCAGTCAGGCCAGGCATCTTTACATCTGAAATCACTAGGTCGTACACACTGGTTCGGATCGTCTCTAGTGCACGTGCGCCGTCATCCGCCACATGAACAGTGTAACCTTCACGTTGAAAGACACGCTCAAGCAGTTCGCGCATGCTCCGTTCATCATCAACTACCAGTATCTTCGGCATAATGCCGGATTATAGCGCTTTTACCAGAGGTTGTGAATCAAAGAGAAGACAAAATGTGAGTAAAAATGGATTCAATAAAAATGGCTTTATTGAATCCATTCTTTGGTAGGATACTAACGACGCCTTGAATAGCAACGACGTGGATAATTACGAGTTACGTGGCGCGGACTATTGTTGCGTGTAAGCGCATAGATGGTTGAACCACCTGTACCTAACAGCGCGCCTATGCCCGCCCCTTTGCCACCACCAATCGCCGCCCCTAGACCTGTACCCAGTGCCGCTCCACTAGCAACTGTAGCAATAGTGCGTGTACGTGAGCTATAGCCTGAATTGCGCCGCGCTAGCGAATACGCCCCCAGTGTACCACCGCCCAATAACGCGCCAGCCGCTGCGCCTCGCCCGCCACCAATCGCAGCTCCTAGACCAGCACCCAACGCCGTGCCTGCCCCAACCTGCAAAATTGTACGGGTTTTAGATGGCCGCCGCCGATAATTGTGGCTGGCATAACTTGGTATTGCGGCCACTAATAGCAACACGATACTGGTCAGTATCGTGATAGAACACTTTTTCATATATCCTCCTCACTAGTGCCTATTTTTAACGGGATTTGCGTTGTTGTGAACTTGCTGGGCAACTGATATACCGCCTTAGTAGTATTTCGGGAAATTCTCCCAAACACAGGAAAATCAACTGATTGACTTGCTGATCCAGTATCATCGAGAGAAATAGAGGAAGGTTTAATATGCCAAATGGTGTATCAGATAGACGTAATGGGTGCAATTACGGTGGTCACTTAATTATTAGCCAATCTTTAATAAGAGAAAAAAATACCGCAGACAAAGCCGTGGTTATGTCTGCGGCCTGAGGAGTTAGCAATTAAGCGCCTATTCGACTGGAGAGGTTTCGTCAATATTTATCTTCCAATTGTTATCCTCTTTTACTAGGCTGATACGCGCCCATTGTGGAGCATTAGTCGCCTTTGCCTCAACAGTAGCGCGATCCCCACGTATATCCTCATTGCGGGTCTCGAAGTTTGTTGCACCATTATCGGCCAACTCCTGTGCATCTCGATCAATGGCCCGTTTAAGCATCTGATCAAGATTACTGTTAGCACGGTTGGCAGCATCGGTCAGGTTGGTTATACTGCGTTGCGAAAGCAGATCACGTACTTCGCTATAGTGCCGTCCCCGCACTGCCTCAAAATAGTTCTTGGCGGTTTGTGAAGGGTCATTAACCGAAGCAGTGTTGTTAGTTGCTGCTGCCACTTTAGTATCGTTATTGGTAGTTGTTGGCTCCTTGCTGCCACAACCAACCGTAATGAGAAGCAGAAGAGTAAGTATTAGACTGCACTTCTTCATTACACATCTCCTCCCACATTATCTGTATTGATTCTGTTCATAGATCACAGTACTGCCATCACAAAGCAGATGGCCTACGCAAGCGCCCTGTGGCCCACTTAAACGGCGGTAGGGATCATCACTTTCGACAGCGCGCGGATCTTGCTGATAAACGGCATTGCTAGCCCCCTGTTGTCGGCTGACTCGCCTGGCTTCATAACGAGGTTCTTTCAGATCCTTACGTGTAAGCGCATAGACTGTTGAGCCGCCACCACCTAGTAGAGCGCCTATACCAGCACCTTTACCGCCTCCTATGGCGGCGCCTACGCCTGTACCAATCGCAGTGCCAGCCGCGATTGTACCGATTGTGCGAGTACGTCGGCCATAGCCAGAGTTGCGTTTAGCAACCGATTGAGCGGCGAGTGCGCCACCACCAATCAATGCGCCTGCAGCGGCACCTTTGCCACCACCTACGAGCGCGCCAATACCTGCTCCTACTGCTGCGCCAGCGCCAATTTTCAGACCTGTACGGGTTTTCGAAGGTTTACGCCGACGATACTCTTGTGCCTGTGTCAGAGGAGCGGCGGCCGCCAGCAATAAAATAATGCTAATTACGCTCGCTATTAATTTTTTTACCATGATGCCTCCTATGTTAATCGAGCTACTATCTTAGACTATGCGAAATTTCCCTTGGATCTAATGGGTCACTAGTATCAATTCCCATACCATTTCCTTTGTATAAGGTAAATGGTTGTATATAAATTGGTTGCTATTGCCGAGAAAGAGTCAGGAGGGAAAAAGAGATGTATTGATTACATACAATAGAGAACAAAATTCCTACAGTGGCTTAGGAAGTTATTGGGCGTGGCGACAATCTATCAATGGAGGCAGGATCGATAAGTTTGATATCAGTATCAGAAAGATTGGCAGCGCCTGGTGAGGGTAAGTGAATCGCGATCTTAGTGCCTTGATGCGGTTGGCTCTCAACATTTATCTTACCGTTATGATCGCTAACAATCTGATAGACAATTGCTAGGCCTAACCCGGTGCCGCCTGGGCGGGAAGAATTGAATGGCTCAAACATACGCTCCATCTCTTCACCCGACATACCTATACCAGTATCTTCAAAGGAGAGTTCTACTTCAAGTCGCTCCGTTTGCTGTAGGCCAATCTTTAGGGTGCCACCATCAGGCATTGCCTGTACAGCATTGCGGGCAAGATTCCAGATTATTTGCCGAATCTGATTGGCGTCAGCAACAAAGAGAAACTGTGCTGGACATTCTGTTACCACTTGATGCTTTTCGTTTAGCTCTGAACTATAGCGTAGTAATGAAACGGTTTCAGAGATCAGTATGACCAGATCAAACTCTATCGGCTTAGCTGGTGTGGGACGCGCATAGGCAAGGAAGTCACTGACAATCTTATCGAGTCGGTCTGATTCACGCAGTACAATCTGCATTAAGTGATTCTGATCCTCGCTAAGAGCTAGCTCGCTACGTAGTACTTGAATTGAACCACGCATGGCGGCAAGAGGGTTGCGGATTTCATGGGCAATACCTGCTGCCATCTTGCCCATTGCTGCCAGCCTATCTCGCCTCCTTACCTGCTGCTCAAGCTTCATAATCTCAGTCAAATCTTGGAAAGAGAATACTAGACCAGTGATCTCGCCGGTCTCCCTAAAGAGTGGCGAAGCTGTAATACCTAAGTGCATCTGGCGCCCACGAGCCGATTTACAAATGGTAGTGAAACGAATCGAACGTGTTATCTCAAGTGCTTTGGGGCCAAAGGTAATATGGGCGGACTGGTCACCAAAAATATCTGAGAAATTCTTATTTATCGCCTGATTTGCCTTATACTCACACAACTCTTCAGCAGCACGATTAAAGGAGAGGAGTTTGCCTTCAATATCGGTTGTTACTAACCCACTATGTATGCTCTCAATGATACGCTCATTGAATGCTTGCAGATTGGCTAGATGCTGAGTTGCTTGTTCTAGTTCTAGGTGAGAACGTCGTAATCGTTCTGAGATCTGACCACCCAATGCACCAATTACCAACATAGCAAGTATATAAAGTGGTGCGCTCTGCTCTGGATTTAAATACGGCACTTCAGAATTGATAACCCCATAATGTATGAGTCCAATAACACTCAGGTAAGCAATCACACAAAGCAGTGCCGTAGTAAGCACACCCACACGTGGCAGTACTGTAATAGCAGCCAGCACTACCACCAGGTAGAGTGCGGCAAAGGATTTTTCCGTAGTCAAGGTATGATAGACAATCCAACTGATCAAGAGAATGTCAGTAAAGATCTGACCGTAGGCTTGTAAGCTGTAGCGGGTAGAAAATCTAATAGCAGTGCTATAGACAATTGAGAGAAATGCAGTAACAAGAGTCGCATCAATAAAGAAATTAACTAGACAAGATATAGGTTGTTTAGACTTAATTAGGCTAAAAATAACTTCATAACATTTATTAGGTTCCTCATTAATTAGGTTGAGGATATATGCTGTACCAAGAAGTATTAGGATTACAGTGAGGCGGGATGCTATAAGCCAGATCAACTTATTGCGCATGCCTCGTCCCTCAAGAAAAAGCAACCGGTCTGTCGCCAATGCTAACAACCGGTTGCTTTCTAAATACATCAGTGCTTGTTTGCCAAGCGGCCAATGAGGACGAAGAGCGGCAAGTACATCGAGATCACGATGCTACCAATCGTTACGCCCAGAAAAACAATCATAATTGGCTCAAGCAGTGTGAGCATATTAGCAACAGCAGCATCAACCTCCTGTTCATAGAAGTCGGCGATCTTGGTAAGCATAGAGTCGAGCGCACCAGTCTGTTCACCGACGCCAATCATCTGGCTCACCATGGGTGGGAAGATACCTGTACTCTTAAGCGGTTCAACAATCGTCTGGCCCTGCTCAATACCAGCACGCACCTTCATAATCGCTTCTTGGATAATCACATTGCCCGCGGTACGAGCGGTGATATCAAGCGATTCAAGGATTGGCACACCAGATGAAAGTAATGTCGCCAGCGTACGCGAGAAGCGGGCTACGGCAATCTTACGCAGTATGTCACCAATCACAGGAACCTTAAGCAACAGGTTATCGATCACACGCCTTCCATTGCTCGTCTCATAGTAGGATTTAATGGCATAGGCAAAGCCGCCTATAAGAATTGCCATAATCCACCAGTAGCTGGCCATAAAGTCGCTGATTGAGATCACAATTTCAGTCGGTAATGGCAGTGCCTCACCAGGCCCCAACATACCTTCAAAGATGTTCTTGAAGGCGGGAATCACAACCACCATAATCACTGCTACGACTACGACCGCGAGTACAATAACCGCGGCTGGATAGATAAGCGCCGAGGTTACATCACTCTTTAATTTGACAATCTTTTCAATGTAGGTTGAGAGGCGTTGCAGGATTAGATCAAGGATACCGCCTGTTTCACCAGCCGCCACCATGTTCACGTAGAGCGGTTCAAAGACCTTAGGATGCCGAGACATGGATTCGGCTAATGTCATGCCGGATTCTACGTCGGAGCGCACCTGGAGGAGAACCTGTTTGAAGTAGTTGTTGGTCTGTTGATTACCGAGAATATCTAGGCATTGTACAAGAGGCAGACCGGCGTCAATCATAACTGAGAATTGACGGGTGAAGATGGCCAACTCTTTCGATTTCACCTTCTGTCGTTTACTCAGTTTTGGAATTGCGACTTCTTTGCCTTTCTCCTTTACACTGGTGAGAATCACTTGTTCGCGCCGTAATAGATTCTCTAGCGTTTGCCGGTCTGGAGCAAAGCGCTCGCCAACTACCACCTCATTCGTACGGTTGCGTCCTTTGAAGACGTAAACTGGCATATGTTTTATTAGACTCCTTTCCTCGATTTAGTATTTTGGCGCAAGCAACGTAAACGCTAATGCTCCCACAAAATTTATTAACGACCTGGTGGACGGCCCATAGGTGGTACGCCGGGACGTGATCCTGGTACACCAGGTCGTGGACCACCCGCGCCTCCTGGTCCAGGCGGCATACCTGGGCGTGGTGCACCTGGCCCACTGTGTATCAGTCCGCTACCACGATTGATCAACTCTTGTAGTTCATCTTGATTATGTGAGCGTTGCATAGCCACTTCCAATGTGATCTGGCGCTGGAAATAGGCAGTAGCAAGTGCCTGATTAAAAGTCTGCATACCAAATTTCTCTTGTCCGGTCTGCATCATAGAGTAGATCTGATGCACTTTATCTTCACGTATCAGGTTGCGTATAGCAGCATTCGGCACCAATATCTCCATCACCATTGCGCGCCCTGATCCAGAAGCACGTGGTAGTAGCGCCTGACAGAGCACTCCTTCCAGCACCAAGCTAAGCTGAGTACGTACTTGCGACTGTTGGTGCGCAGGAAAGATATCAATGATACGGTTAATGGTTGAATAGGCAGAATTGGTGTGTAGTGTGCCAAAGGTTAAATGGCCCGTCTCGGCAATACGCAAGGCGGTCTCGACCGTTTCTAAATCGCGCATCTCGCCGATCAGTACCACATCTGGATCTTCACGCAAACAGGCGCGCAGCGCAGCCGCAAAGGAATGTGTATCGGCATGCACTTCACGCTGGTTCACCAAACAGTTCTTATGTGGATGCAGAAACTCTATCGGGTCTTCAATGGTAATGATATGCTCATGGCGGTCTTGATTGACCTTATCAAGCATTGCCGCAAGCGTAGTCGATTTACCTGAGCCGGTAGGTCCTGTGACCAGGATCAGTCCGCGCGGCTTCTCACACAACTTCTTTACTACAGGAGGCAGACCCAACGCTTCAAAGCTTTTGATCTCGTATGGAATGGCGCGGAATACTGCTGCTACTGCGCCACGTTGATTAAAGAGATTAGCACGAAAGCGCGAGAGTCCTTTAATACCAAAAGAGAAGTCCAACTCAAGGGTCTCTTCAAAACGATGCTTCTGCGCATCAGTGAGTACTGAATAAGCAAGCTGTTTGGTATCAGCAGGAGTAAGTTCAGGATAGTCGAGTGGGCGTAAGTGACCGTCAACCCTTACTTGGGGTGGCGAATTAGTAGTGATGTGCAGATCTGAGCCACCCAATTCCGCCATCTTCTTAAGCAGTTCGCTCAGGACTAAGTTTGCCATAAGATATTTTCCTCAAAAGTATCTTGAGCCTAAATAATGGAAGGAGGGCTGACGCCCGTAAAATAGCCTGTGCGGCACGCGCAACAGGCTAACCCAGTTGCTCTCCTATACTACCAGCTACCCCATCAATTGTGAAGTAGAATCTTGCCGCTAAAGCTTCTTGATAGAGCACAACAAAGATCTACTTAACCGTTTCGCGTAATACCTCTTCAATCGTTGTGATCCCCTGTCGGATCTTGCATAGACCACTAATACGCAAGGTAATCATACCATCCTCGATCGCCTTCTTACGTAGTTCAAGTGCTGATGCGCCGACCAGAATCAGTTCACGTAACTCGTCGGTTATCTCCATTACCTCATAGAGGCCAACACGCCCTTTGTAACCGGTATGATTACAGATGCCACATCCCACTCCCCGATAGATCCTGATTTCATGCGCCTCATCAGGAGAAAAGCCGATATCAATAAGCGCTTGTGGAGGAGTTACCACCTCTTCTTTACAATCTTTGCAGATACGACGTATAAGGCGCTGTGCCTGAATCAGGTTGACAGAAGTTGCCACTAGGAATGGCTCAATACCCATATTCATCAAACGGCTTACCGTGGATGGGGCATCATTAGTATGTAGTGTAGAGAGTACTAGGTGACCAGTAAGAGCGGCTTTGACAGCAATCTCAGCCGTTTCAAAGTCACGTATCTCACCTACCAAGATGATGTTCGGATCCTGACGTAGGAAGGAACGTAGCGCGGCTGCAAAGTTGAGCCCGATCTGTTCCTTCATCTGTACCTGATTAATACCTGGTAGGTTAAATTCGACCGGATCTTCCGCTGTCAATATGTTGGTCTCCGGCGTATTAAGCGACGAGAGCGCAGAATAGAGGGTATTGGTTTTACCCGATCCGGTAGGGCCAGTTACCAGTACCATTCCATAAGGTTTAGCGATTTGACGTTTGAAACGCTCCAAGCTTTCAGGCTCAAATCCTAGCTTGGTCATATCGAGCATTAGCTTCTCTTTATCGAGTAGCCGCAACACGATCTTTTCACCCCATAGCGTAGGCAGTGTAGAGACACGGAAATCAAGCTCGCGAGAACGACCATCAAGCTTGGCTTTAATCTTGATACGACCGTCCTGAGGCAGACGCTTTTCAGCAATATCGAGTTTCGACATGATCTTCACGCGTGAAGTGATTGCATCACGCATCTTCATAGGTGGTCGCATAATATCGTATAGGATACCATCAATACGGAAGCGTACACGGAACTCTTTCTCGTAAGGCTCAACGTGAATATCTGAAGCGCCACGTCGTAGTGCATCTACCAGTACTACGTTCACGAGTTTGACAACCGGGGCATCTGAAGAGGCTTTCTCTAGATCATCAAGATCTATCTCCTCATCCTCCTCAAGCACCTCCACATCGCCCGATTCATCGCCAAAGTCCATCTGTTGCTGGGCTTCACTAACAATGGAGTCCATTACTGAGGCCAGTTCCAACTCACGTGGCGAACCATAATAGCGTTCCATCGCCTCTTGCATAGCTGCCTCTGAGACGACTACTGGTTCAACTCCAAAGCCAGTCATAAATTTAATGTCATCAATGGCGAAGACATTGGTAGGATCGACCATTGCGAGTGTCAGCGTGGCACCTACACGCGAAAGCGGCAGTACCATATACTTTTGTGCTACTTCTGGGGGGATCAGCTTAACGGCTGCCTCATCAACCTCAAATAGTGAAAGGTTGACGGAAGGAACACCGTACTGACGTGAAAGCACTGCAGTAATCTCCTCGTCGCTTAAGAAGCCAAGCTTCACTAGTGTCGAACCCAAGCGACCACCATTGGCGCGCTGATAATCGAGTGCTTCCTTGAGTTGTTGCGGCGTAATCAGGTTCTCTTTGAGAAGGGTCTCGCCTAATTTAGCTGACATTGCTGAAGTCTACCCCCGAATCATTGACGAGGATTAAAACCTGGAATGGTAGTACCACTATCCGCAGATTAACGCATCCGGAAATAAGTGTTTCCATTATACGTAAGCTAAGAATATTCAGACCAAACCAGGCCAGATTCTACTCTATTCTCGCTTTGCAAGCAACGGCTTTGATTTCCTATGCTTTTCTCTGGCAAGAAAAATGCTTCTGCCATAGACAGTAAGATCGTTTCAAGTTTATCGAGTAAATGGGGCTATGAGGCTGTTCTAATCATGGAGTAGAGCTACTCTCAGCCCTACTCCTACAGCTAGTTTCTATTTCTTTTTCTTGTTGTCTTTCGCCGGTTTGGGCGGTTCAATCTTGAGTGTATCAACAAGGTACTTAGAATTACTTTCAGCCTCTTGCTTGAGGCGGCTGCCAGCAGGCGCCTTATCGATCACTTGCTGGAAAATTCCCACTGCTTGCTCCATTTTAGGTTTTTCTCCTGAAGCCGCTAGCACCAGTGCCTTACCACTTAAAGCCTCTAGATTATCTGGATCAGCAGCCAGCACCTTATCATAGGTCTGCATAGATTTATCTACGTCACCCATATTGAAGTAGATCGAGCCGACCTTATTGATCATTTGGAATTTTTTCACACGATCTGTCTCTAATTCTGAACCTGTAGTGTAAGCACTGATTGCCTTGTCAGCAAACTCGCTTAGTTGGAACTGTTTGAAAAGGATGTCACAAGAATCGGCAAAGATCTTGAAATAGGTGGCATTGCTAGGATCCATCTTGGTTGCCTTCTCACCAAAATCGGCCGACTCCTTAAAGAGAACTTGTGCTTGATCTCGCTGTTTATTATTGAAGCGAATTGCACCTAGATTAAAGAGCGCCTGAGCAAGGTTGGCAAACAGTGGTGGTTGGCTATCATCTATGGTAACAGCCTGTTTGAACTCAGTGATAGCAACCTCATAGTCCTGTTTTTGGTTGGCAGCCAGCCCGGCTTCAAAATGCCGCTTCATATCATCAAACTGTTTCTTAAGCTTGGTATTCTCTTCCTCAATCTTCTTACGCTCTTCCTCTCTTTTGGCCTGCTCTTCAGCAGCCTGTTTCTTATCAGCAGCAGAAGTGGGCGCCGCCTGCGGTCCCTGTTTAACAATATTACGTACCTGCTCAACAGTAAATTTTGAGCCATCGCCTGGCTCTAAGCTAAAGTTCTGCTCGATCGGTTGGTCGCTGACGATCTTGAATTTTGGTGTTGCGACTGGACCATAGCCTTCACCAGAGACAGAGACAGAATACTCACCAAAAGCTGGTAGCGCATGGAAGTATTCACCTTTCTTGTCTGTCTTGGTCTGAAACTTTTGACTGATGTCAATGCGAAAGATTTCTACTATTATTCCTTCTACTGGCTGATAGTTGTCGCTGACCGACCGCCGTCCCTGGATTACACCTTTCACGGCACCTTGCTGCGCGACCGCGATACCTGACATAACAAGTGTCACGACGGCCAAGGCAAAGATATACTTGACTGTTTTAGATACCATTATCTAAACCTCCAAATGGTTAAATTATTACACTGGACCTGCTGGGGAAGAAGATCAGTCCTAAACGTCTCTAGGGCAGTCTACTAACTTATTCCCGCACTGTCAATGATTGAGCCATTGTCACTGCTTACTTAGCAAACATCAATGTGATATCCTCGCGGCGTGTTGTTACAGGACAAGCTGGCAGACTTTCCAGAAACATTCGCCCATATGCTTTAGTACGCAAGCGTGGATCTAGGATCGAGAATACGCCTCGATCCTCACGACTACGGATCAGTCGTCCCAGGCCCTGCTTGAGTGTAATGATTGCTTGTGGTACAGAGTAGTCCATAAAGGAATTGCCACCATGTGTGTCTATATAGCTATGGCGCGCTGAAACTACCGGATCAGTAGGAACAGCAAAAGGTAGCTTATCAATAATCACACAGGAAAGGGCTTCACCCTGTACATCAACACCCTGCCAGAAACTTGCCACAGCAAATAACACTGCTCCTGGAGTGCTGCGGAAACGCTCCAATATTCCTGCTTTTGAGCCCTGACCTTGTATAAAAGTAGGAAAAGCAATGCAAGGATGCACACGCTCATAGACCTCTCGCATTTGATGCATGCTGGTAAAGAGCACAAACGCACGCCCCTCCGTCAATTCCAAAATCTTTATTATCTCCTCAGCCGCGGCAAGAGTAAATTGTGGGCTGCGTGGATCAGGCATACGTGGAGGCAGGTATAGGAGTGCCTGAGTTGCATAGTCAAAATGCGATTCAATCTTGAGTTCACGTGAATCGCCGGTGCCTAAGCGTGCGCGAATAAAGTCAAAACTACCTGCCGAAGTGAGTGTCGCCGAAGTAAGCACGACCGCTGCCATCTTATCAAAGAGACGTTCAGAGAGCAGTGTAGAGACATCGATCGGAGTAGCTTGTAGAAAGATGCCACGACCACGTCGCTCATACCAATAGACAAAGGTTGGATCAGCCGCAGTGACAATAAATTCCAACTCAAAGCGGAGAGTCTCTGCACGCCGCACTAATACATCTACCTCTGCAGGAGGATCTTTGACGGCTTGCAATGTTGCAATCAGCCGCTCTAGGGTATTATCAAGGGCAATGTAGTTACTACCTGCTTCGGTTGGTTCGTGTGTGCCTGCATCATTACGATGTAAGAAATGCTCAGAGTTGAGTGCATAGCGCCCCTCACTGGTGCTCTGTTGATAGAAAGATGACCAGAAACGCTCGGCGCGTGTGGTTAATCGCGAGGCGATACGTAACAGTTCATCAGCGCTATCACGATCGGTAATAACAAGACGCTGCAGATCCTGCAACAGATCATTTAGTCGATAGTTACTGATCTCTGCGCCAAAGTACTCGGCAGCAATATCCTCAATCTCATGCGCCTCATCAAAGACAACCGTGTCATAGTCAGGTAGAATCGCGCCATAATCGTTATTACGTAGTGCCAAATCAGCAAAGAATAGATGATGATTGACAATCACAATATCAGCTTCTTGGGCGCGTTGACGCGCACGTGTAACAAAACAGGGTTCGAAGTCAGGACATTTCTGACCTATACAGATCTCACTACGCGCATCTATACTGCTCCAGAAATATAGATCCTCAGGAAGATCGATCAGTTCAGCGCGATCGCCCATTTCGCTCTGTGCTGCCCAACGGCGAATGGCATCATATTGATCTAAATCCTCCAACCCACGTAACACAGGTGAATCTTCTGCTCGCTTAAAGCGATATAAACAGAGATAATTGGAGCGCCCCTTTAAATAGGCGACTCTCAATTTGCGCCCCAGCATCTTTTCAAGAAAAGGAATATCTTTGTTGTAGAGTTGTTCTTGTAGGTTCTTAGTTGCGGTTGAAACGATCACACGTTTGCGTAGAGCAAGCGCAGGGACAAGATAGGCCAGCGTTTTGCCTGTGCCTGTCCCCGCCTCACTAAGCAGACAGCCACCTTCATGCAAGGTAGCAAACACAGCCTCAGCCATCTCCACTTGGCCAGGCCTATACTCATAGTTTGGATGGTGTTTGGCAATCAGACCTGCTGGCCCAAATATCTCATCCATTACTTACCTGTTATTTATTCAGCGACACTGGCTTCAATTGCAATGTAACCGCCGGTTTGGTGCGTGACTTAAGCCGCGAGGCAAGCGTGCTACCATCACCCTCTTTGGGCGACCTTTCACCAATGAGCGGTGGATCGCCTTCCCCACTTGGCTTCGGTCTAGGTTTCGGCGCTGGTGGTTTGATTGCCGCCGTGCGCTTAGGAGGCTTGCTCACTGCTGTCACTTCTATATCAATGGTATTTTCCGAATAACCAACCACAGGGGTTTTGAATTTTACTGCACTACCGAATGTCTCTTTGTTAAAGAAATTGTAGAGACCTAGTGTATCAAGTGAAGTATCGACATTCAAGCGACTCGAAATACCTGTGCCGCTGCCTAGCGAGACGGTTGCGCCGCCAGCCTGCAGCGCTGAAATGATCTGTTGCACCTGATCGGATTTTGCCTCATAGACAGTAACCTGTATGGTGTTACGTAGCTGTGGCGTATTGTAGATTACATCGCTATCGGCATAGATCGATTGAAAGAGCTGTCCCACTGCCTGATTAATAAGTGTGGGTGCCACTTTATCAAGAGTTTTATCAAATGCCAGCATAGAGCTATTAGCACTGGCACGATCACTGACTACACCTTCACCAAGAATTATATTGTTATTGGGTCGCATCACTGTGTAGATAAAATTGGCATCACAGAGGTAACCACCCACACTTGCGGGACGATTGTCAGCTTCAGTATCTACATAGACTAAGTAGTCAGCATTGTATTGTGTGACGAGTTTCTGTAGCACACGAAACTCTGTTGAATTGGGAGTAATCTTGCCTTTGATCTGTGTGCTTAGTGTTTCTGTAGCGCCTTCAAAAGCAACCGATTGTAGCCCAGCCTGCTTCAGTTTGTCATATAGGAGCGCACGTAGTGTCTTAGCCGCTTTAGGTGATTCAAAGCGTGAAGAGGGTAGGAACATTACTTTCGGTGGCCGTTCGCCAAAGCTAAGCACCTTGTTGTTAACCAGTGCAGTAATCATTCCTGGCAGATCTACTTCACCCTCAACAGTAACGGTAACTTCGGTCTCCTCATCATTGATTCGAGAACTTACCACCTCAAAAGAGACTAAATAGTCCTCGGGTGGGTCTAGGGCGATATCAATATCTTCAGCAAGATTGTCTACAATATCTTTAGAGAACTTCTCAGCAAGAAACTCGCGTAGGAATTTTTTGCGTGCAAAACTCTTAGCGCGCAGTTCGCTGGCGCTACGAGTAGCCCGATCATAAGGGAAACGGTAACGCTTACGCACTGTTTCCGCTTGTCCCTCACTAACAAGGCCAAATAGTAATAACAATCCAATGCAAGCGCAAAGGGTTTGCAGGTAATATCTTTTATCCATGGTTACTCCTTAAAAAGTTGCGGGCGCGGCAGGTAAATAGGGCACAGTTTATCTGTGCCCTATTGCAGCAAGGTTAATCGTTACTTGGCCTGTCTAACGGAGTAATCGCGCTTGATGCGATCCGGATTGGGAGTAGGATCAAGACTCTGTTTATCGTCAAAGGTTCTCAAAATCTCGCCCCAAGCAAGCTTTTCCTCTACGCGTACAATCTTTATACGACCATGCTTGATCTTGTCACGAGAGAGAATCTCACCAGCGGCATTGCGTATAGGCTCGCCTTCAGTGAAGACCTCAAAGACCATACCTTCTTTAACCGAGGCATTGTTGCCTTTATCAATCGCTACTTCATTGCCACGCACGGCAACCACTAAACCTTCAATAGAAGAGACAATCGCAGATGAACCACCGGCTGAAGAGCTAATACGGGAAACGAAATCGCTTGACCATTTCTTTACCATCTCGCGGTAGGCTGACTCACGAGGTAGTTCTTTATCTCCACCTCCACCTACCGTACCCACTTTAGGCACATTAGCCGAGCCGGATTTACCTTCGATCTTGACGGTATCCTTATATTCCTGTGAGTTAACAATCTGAGAGGTTTCAACATCAATAAGTTGAATCTTGACGACGACATTCATCTCTTTCTTCTTGCCACCAACACTGCCAAAGCCACCAATTTTGGCACCACCACCAGACTCTTTCTCTTCTGCGCTGACACACTTACCAATGATAGCGTAACGCGCGGTGAGAAGTTTTCCCACTGCTGTTGCTTTGCCAGGATCAGCCAGGTCAGATTGAGCAAGTCGCTGTTCGGAGAGTATTTGATCTAATGAAGAGCGCGAAAGCACGGTAAAGCGTCCAGATTGTACCATTGCAGTTTCCAATTCAGCGAGCGTGATCTCCTGTGTCCAGGAGGCACTACTGGCGGCATCACCCGCCACAATAACCTTGGGTTTGCCATCATCTTTTACTTCCCCTTTACGCTGTGCGTATACGGGCGCGAAGCTGCCGAGTTGCATGAGCAGACCGACAACAGCAAACAACATCAATAACTTGCTAGCTAGTCTCATAAAGACTCCTTTCGATAATCTTCACTCCACCCCTAATCGAGTCGATACCGCTAAAAGACGAGTATATTGGGCTGGACACAATAGTGTCAACAGAGCGGTTAACCGCTTGATAGGCTATTTCTTCTTCTTTTTCGGCTCCTCAGTGTTAGGTGGTGGGGTAAGGCTAATCTGTTTCACATTATAATCTCGCCTGATACGAGTTGTATTAGGTGCAGCATCTGGCTGTCCGCCCTCGCTATAGGTCTGTAGTACCTCAGCCCAGGCAATCTTAGGCTCGACCCGTACAACCCTTATTTTGCCGTATAGAGTGCGATCGTAAGAGATTATCTCCCCAGCAGAATTACGTATTGGATCACCTTGTGTAAAGACCTCAAATTCCGCTCCAGGTTTTACCGCTGCTTCTGCGCCTACATCGATCGCTACTTCATTACCTCTTACTAATACCACCAGTCCTTCAACTGGTACGACAATACTCAAGCGATTCAGAAATTGGCTGGCAAAACTGCGCATCAGATTACGATAATCTTCTGGACTGATCGTCTTTTCGTTGACTACCGAGGAGGTGAGTTCAACTTTATCCTTATACTGGTAAGAATCCATAATTTGGCCTGTCTCTACATCGATAAGCTGCATCTGCACAACAACATTTAGCTTATTCTTCTTAACATTGACAAAGGGGATAAGGTCAGATTTGACCTCTGCAGACAGGCACTTGCCAATTACTGCATAGCGGGCAGTGAGGATTTTACCGATCTCGGTCGCCTTACTAGGATCGGCGAGGTCGGTTTGGGCAAGCTTCTGCTCTCGCAATATTGTGTCAAAGGCACTACGCGAAAGCACACTGAAGCGACCCGATTGCACTAGCGCATTCTCCAACTCTGAACCCGTGATATCTACTGTCCAGAGTGCGGTAGGAGTCGCACCAGCAGTTATAATTATGCGTGGCTTGCCACCCTTTTGATTCGATTTTGTCTCTGATTTAGTATCCTCGACAGCGGGGCGGGCACCACTCTTACGTTGGGCATTAGCTACAGTAGGGTTTACCAACTGTATAAACACCAAAACGAGAATAATTGTCATCACCTTGCAAGCTAACCTCATAATAACCCCCTCCCACGTACTGACTAGTCCCTAGAGAGATTGCCTAGAGAGACTGCCTAGAGAGACTGATAGAGCAACAACCGAGTATAGGTGGCTTGCTATCGCGATGTCAACGGATTGCCTAATTCAGATTCTATTTTGTCTAGATTTCTATATCAGTTTGAGCATTTTCCGGTATTACCCAACTTGGCATATCACGTTTCTGTAGTAGCTCGATCACAATATATCCCATTAATAGCCGACAGGTTTCAAAGGAGTTAAGATTGCTAAGTAAAAGAATATCTCGGATCGTTACTCCCGACTCAACCATCTCAAAAATAGCCATCTCGTCGCGAGTGAGCTGTAGTTGTTTAAGACGTTCTTGATAATCTGATACACGCTCCAGCTCATCATCCAGCGAATCGATCACTTTGCGAATTTGATCCCAGCTACGGATCAATTTAATGCCTCGCAGAATAATGCCTAGAGTTGAGATATCAAGGTCTGGTAGGTCTTTAGCTGGCAGTTTACCATCGGCAAATTCTAGATGGCCTATATGCCAGAGAAAGAGACTATAAATTATACTAAGCACCTGATAACTCATCTGAGTGCTTAGCTCGGTCTGTGTGATCTTGCCTTTCTCAAGCAGCACTGTGCCAAAGCGCCGTCCATTTTTAGTAAGCGTTTCTGTCTCTAGATATTCCTCAACAGTAATGCGACCCGAACGTAATAATACTTCGCCTAGACTGTCTTCACGTAGATTAGAGTAGGCAGAAATAATCTCACCTTTATCTATTAGAATCGCCTTACGTAAATCATTCATTGAGATCATTAACGTACCAGTCGCTTTGGCAGCGTACATCTGATAAAGCAATTGCGGCAAGGGCCGATCTTTCAAGTTTCCGATCAGCACGAAAGGCTCCCATTATACGCCTGTGTGAGGGGACACAGGTCTTTACTATAGGCGGACAACATAAAAATTTGTATCCAACCGTTAGGTGTAATTACAGAATGCTACATTGATAACATTTTTTCTTGTTAGGATTCAAGCGCAGGAAAATAAAAAATCCGCGAATGCTGCCATTCGCGGATCTTGGAGGGGAGATTATTACTATTTAGCGGCTACGCCGCTTGGATTTAATGGTGCGCCCTTTATAAACACTCTTGGCTGTTGCGTTCTTAACTTTGTAACGAACACGTCCTGAACTTACCTGAATTGGTACGACCAATCTCTGGCCACGACGTAACTGTGTCGATTCGCTCAAGCCATTACGGCGTGCCAACTCATTGGAAGAGATACCATAACGGGCAGCAACCGCATTAAGGGTCTCTCCAGCGCGAGTTACATGTTTGACATAACGGGTCTTATAGTGACTGCCACGTCCACTGGCTGCAAGCTCGGTATTAAGTGACAGCGGACGCGATAGATATTGATCAGGGGTAAGCGCATTAAAAGCAACCTCGAACTGCTCACGGCTGTTCTTGGGTAGACGTAGTGTATAACCGCTTGGCGGAGTGATACCACGCTTTAGCTCAGGATTCAGATCGCGAATCGTTTCATAAGGAATATTAAGTAGGGAACTGACAACACGTAGATCAATCTGTGCCTGTAAATCAAAAGTGTCATGATCCCAAGGCTCTTCGGGTTGAACATTAAAACCATATTTCTCGGGATTTTTGGCAATAACCATTACGGCAAGGATGGCAGGCACATAATTGCGGGTCTCCATAGGCAGCAGATTGCGATTATAGAGTGCCCAGAAATCCGCATAACCACAGCGCCCAATAGCACGATCAACACGATGCTCACCACAGTTATAGGCGCCCATTGCCAGTAGCCAATCGCCAGCAAAGAACTCATTGAGGAATTTGAGATAACGTGCGGCTGCACGAGTCGATTTCTCTGGTGAGACACGCTCATCGATCCAAGCATCCTGACTGAGGCCAAAGCGCTCGCCAGTACTAGGAATAAATTGCCATATGCCTTTGGCGGCGGCTGAGGAGAGAGCATGTGGTATCCAGACAGATTCAACCTGAGCCAGCCAAATAATATCGAGCGGTACACCCTCTTCCTTGAAGATGCGCTCAACCATAGCACGAAAACGACCAGAACGGCGTAGACCCGTCTCCATGGTTATACGGCCCTTGCCTTGTGTAAAGAAATTGATAAATTGAATAACGGCTGGCTCGATCATCGCAGTGTTAGTAGTAAACTGAATACCCAAGCCACTTAAATCGACTGTGCCAGTACGGGGCACACCCTCGGCATCAAGATCGATCTTAGCTAATTCATCAAGCGGCGAGAGCTCTAGCGGTTGCTGGGTAAATCCTTCACTGCCTTGTTGTTGAGCAATTATCTGATGTTTATGTATACGATCTACAAGTTCCAGATAATAGGTGTGAAAGTAACTATTTTGTCGTACTTCCGGCTCAGCTTGTAACAACAGGTCAACGGCACGGTCAAACTCATTACGCGCCAGTTCATAGCGCCCATTATTGAAATGATCTACACCTAAGCGGTAATGCTGATCAGCCGCATTGATTACACGCTGAACGTTTTCCGGACACTCTCCTTTCTGTGCAGGCTGACTAAACTGGGTTTTTCCGTTAGCGGAGGTAGTGGGCGTGGGAGTTTGTGATGCGTAACCTTCCGTCGAGACGGCTCCTAGTGCCAAAAAAGCAGCACCAAACAAAAAGAGCTTCTTAAGCGCCATCGCCTATTTTCCCTTCGTTATAAGATTCGCTAGCTTCTGATTCTGAAATATGGCTTCCAAAATATGCGAACAGGCTGAGAATAGACTGATGCCTATTGCCTGTTCTAATGGGTACTCTGCTTATATCATAGGGTAAATTTCCTTGTCAAACTTTTAAAAGATAAATCTAGTTGCCAGCATTGAAGATGATAATAGTATATTAATGGTTGCTGCCCCTCTACATCAGATTGTTAGCTGATCACCCACGACAGCAACCCTACTTCTGATAATTAAAGGGATAGGCGGGAGAAAGTCGCTGCTAGTGCTACTTATTATTGACTTCCTGCCCAATAATGTTTTTTAACTCGCTACGCAACCGGTTAATCTCTTCAATCTTGTTAGAAATACGCTCAAAGAGCGCAGATTGTCCCTTGATCCCTTCACTGATAAGAAAAGCCGCCGATTCTGATCGGCTCTTGAAAATCCCTGCTTCTACCAGATGATCAAGTTTTGTTAATGACTCATCATTGACGCGTACCATTACAACATGCTCGCGCGCCGAGAGGGCAGTCTCAATCGCCTTGCCAATTGATTCAGGAATCTTTTGTGCTAGCTCCCGCACTTGTGAGGCAATACCTTCTAAACTGCCGGTTGCACGGGGCTCTCCGCTACTTGGCTTAGGCGTTACCTCTGCCGGTTTGCCTTGCGCATCAACGATCTTTTCCTCAATGATAATCTCTCCTTCTTCATATTCACGTTTTTCTGCCATCAGCTCACCTCCTTATTTCTCCTTAAATACCGTCATTAATATTATCATTCGTAATTTTGTTAGGGGATTACGGATTATGTAGAAACATAGTAAGCCGAGCATTAGAAAGTCGTCAAGACAAAATAGGGAGGGAGGCGCTGTCAAAAGCGTTAGCAAGATGTTAAAATTCATCCCGTTAGTTGCCGAACAGAGCTTTTAAATTGGCAGGAATGGAGTAGTTAGTATGCTGAAGAAGCGATTTGAGGCAATCTTTGCAGTGATTGCATTAGCGTTAATGTTTATGACGGTTGTTACAGGGGTAGCGGCACAGGGTCAGATACGCACAGCAGAGCAACCGCCAGATGTTGACAATATTATTAAGAAGTTTGCTGCTAAGGAGAGCGAGTTTCAGGAGGCACGCAACTTCTATACTTTCCGTCAAGAAGTTCGTATACAGACGATAGGATTTAACAACCGACCTACCGGCGAATTCTATCGTATTTCTGATGTTCTCTTTGATGATAGTGGTAAGCGTTACGAGCGTATCATCAGGTTCCCACAATCAACCCTACAGGGGTTGGTAATCACTCAAACCGATCTCAGAGACTTGGCTGAAGTGCAGCCCTTCTCACTAACATCTAAAGAACTATCAAAATACAACATCAGTTATGCTGGCAGAGAGAAGATTGATGAGATCGATACCTATGTCTTTGATGTAAAGCCTAAGTCGATACCAAAATATAAACAGGGTGGTGACCGCGTCTTTGCTGGCCGTATATGGGTTGATGACCGTGACCTACAGATTGTCAAGACTTTTGGTAAGGGATTGCCTGAAGGTGAGGAACGTTTTCCTCGCTTTGAGACCTACCGTGAGAACATTGATGGCAAATATTGGTTTCCGACCTATACTTTTGCTGATGACACCCTAGATTTTCCTAATGGCGGGTCAATTCATATGCGTATGGAGGTGCGTTATACCAATTACAAGCGTTTCTCTTCTGATGTCAAGATTCAGGTAGAAGGTGAGGAGAAATAGCCATAACAATCTAAGCTCTAGGCACAGCCTAGCCATAGTAACGCTTGTGTTTTCCCAATCAATCTAGTATTTTGTAGCGATATTGAAACTTTCCTGGGAGCGGCGCAAGTAAGATGAGCAATTTGGAGAAAGAGACGGCTGGCTTGACTGCTGAGGTCAAGGCGGCGCTAGAGCAGTCTACTAGTTCTATTAGTGGGCGTAATTCATTACAGCGTTGGCTTGATACAATTGGGCGTGAGCAGAAGACCAATTATCTATTTGAACTAGAGATGTGGCTCAAATGTTTCGATCGTTTCTTTCGTGTAAAAAACCATCCTCTCTCAGAACAAGAGATAAAAGATATTGTACGGCGCGATTTTACTGAAGAGTTGAAGATTGTTCGTAATGTCACATTGCGTATGAGCTATCTTGCCAATGAGATTATGAGTGAGGATAGCGCCGGTATCAAACGCTTTAATACTTATGTAGAAAGTCAATTGCGCCGTGTTCACTCGATGGATCAAAACATCGAAACATTACTACTACAACCTACTCCAGAAGATTCACTAGCACTATTAACAGAATCACTAGCTGACTTGCGTGTCATTATAGATGACCTAGTGCGACTACCTGCCGTCAGTTTTCAAACCTTTACCAGCATGGGCAAACTGATCAATCGCGAGATCAAACGTTGTCGCTACATTGAGCTGCTGGTCGCTTACAAATTCAAACCGCAATATGATCGTATTGAGAACACACGTCTAGGCGCGATTGTTAAAAGTATTGAAAACGATCTATTGCGTCAGGATATGGCAAAAGTCTTCTTAGAATTCTTTCGCCTGCTACGCTATCTAGATTTTATTGCTGCAGATCTCAGTCATGATCGTCCATTAAAAGATTCATTGCTGATCTTCTCACTGATCAATTCAGAGACACAGTTGCTGATAGAGTTTATGGAGACGCGTCTGCTTAAGATCGCTAATCTCTCGCCAAATGTTTATAACGCGATAGATGCTTGTATCTATGCATTACAGATGGATCTCAAGAAAGTGTTTGGGCGAGAGCTAGTAGGATTTGTCTACCTACGCCAAGCTCCTCCAATTTACGCTAAGGTCGAGAACTCGCATGGGCTGCTACGGGATTGCTTCCAACAATCGGTAGTCTCACTGGTGCAGATATTCGAGCAGAGC
>JBFLVQ010000005.1:0-45728 GCA_040758525.1 Acidobacteriota bacterium | reverse complement strand
TCGCCAACGATGCAGTATAGAAATAAAACTGGTGACCAGGAATAAAACTCCTTACATAGCCCAATCAGAATCTTAGTGCTCGCCGGCGCGCTCATTTTCTGATCGACGGAAATGTTCACGTCGTTTTTCCATCATCTGCTGAAACTGTTGCCACTGTTCAGGATTTAATACTTCCTGCAAGCGTGCATGAACCTGTGCCCGTACCTCGTCAAATTTCGGTTGCGAACTTTTGTGAACCTCTCTGAATTGTGCACGTGCGTCACGTAGAATGGCTTCGACTTTTACTTTCTGATCAGGAGTGAGATTGAGGCGAGAGATCAACCGTTCGAAGCGGTGGTGCCCTCGCTTTGATGCAGCAGTCGAAGGATCTGTATGATAAAGGTTGAGGGTGAGCGCGCCGGCAACAAATCCTAGTAAAAAGATTGCTACTGCAGCAACGCGAACTTGCCATCTATTATTAATAATCCTGTCCATTTTCATCCTCGGGTCCAAAGACAGCCGAAAAAACCTCATTGTCGTTTATCTGTTCAGATGCTGTAGCATCGCCTTCTTCCAAGATTAATGTCTCTACGGTATAGCTAT
The DNA here is from genome assembly GCA_040758525.1 of Acidobacteriota bacterium. Classification (GTDB taxonomy): domain Bacteria; phylum Acidobacteriota; class Blastocatellia; order Chloracidobacteriales; family JADJPF01; genus JBFLVQ01. Next base: position 45,146 of record JBFLVQ010000005.1, on the reverse strand, counting down.
CTGGAGTGTAAGATTGTTCTGATGGCGATGCTTGAAAGCGTAAAATAAAGTTCCCTATCAGCAATGCAATGATCACAGCAAGCATTGCTGATACTGTTGGCCAAACCATACGCCAGAGTCGGTAGAAAATAGTAGTCTCTTCATTACTGTGTCGCTCTCGCAATGTCGCCATTACGCGTGTGTGAAAGAAAGGCGTAGACTCAACTGTTTCATTAACACGTGCTTTCAGTATGGTAGCCATTAAACGCGCCGCCTGATAGGCGCGTAGACATTCACGGCACTCTTCTGTATGAGTCTGGATCAGGGCTAGCTCGCTTTCGCTCAAGCCATTGATCCCTTTCTCTGTAATGAGACGCAAAACATGTTGATCCATAATTCTTTCCCTACAATTTAACTCTTCACCAGTCGCTGTGCTTGGCTATCAAGCAGCTCTTCCAAAACCTTGCGCATACGTCTACGGGCACGGAACAGTTGAACCTTCACCTTGGCTTGTGACCAGCCTGTCAGTGTCGCTGTCTCTTTCACAGAAAGACCATCGCCTTCAATAAATGTTAATACTACCCGATCATCTTCAGAGAGTTCCCGAAACAATTTATCGGCTAGATCTGCTGCGATTAGATCCTTTTCTGCATCCTGATAACCTTTAACGGTCGAGTTACTCAAACTCGCTTCCAACCACTTTGCCTCTGCTTCCGTTAAATCCGCGAGCGAAGATTCTGGACGCTGCCTAGCACTACGTAGCGCATTTAAACATACACTAGTGGCGATACGTGAGAGCCATCCTTCTAATGAACCACGCCCTTCATAATCGGATAGGTGAGTGTAGGCCTTCAAAAAGACATCCTGAGCTAGCTCTTCAACCAGAGTAGGACGGCGGAAAAAACGGCTGACAATACGGAAGACGCGAGGGCTGTAACGGCGTACAATCTCTGCAAAGGCATCTTCATCCCCTGCACAAGCCTGACTAACCAGGATCGAATCCGCTACTTGATCGGTTTTCAATACCAAATTGCCCTCATACACTAAGAGTAGCAGCAACGGCGGAGGAGGATTTCTTGCCGCTGCTGCCTTGCCGACAGATTGATGCTAGGAGCGCCACCCTCCCCGTCGCTTCTGTCGGAACTCTTCGCGCAGTTGCTGCAATTTCTCCTTCTGCTCTGGTGTAAGAATTGTGAGCATCTCCTGTTTGAGGCGGAAATGTTCACCCATCAATTTTGCCTTTAAGCCGGCAATCTCGGTCAATTGCTGAGTAACAAGGGCTTCATTGAATGAGCCTTGTGCCATTGACTGATGTATCTCTTGTTCCTTGGAGCGAATCTGTGTAAGCAAAGGTTCTATATTTTCACGATGATTAGCGTGCAATTGCTCCAATTGAGTCTTTTGTGTCTCGTTCAACCCCAGTTTCTCTGCAAGAGCACGTATATGTCCACCACCGTGCCTATGGTGTCTGCCAAAACCATGTTGAGCATGTAGATAGTTTGGCTGGTCGCTGTCAAAGTTATCATTGCTGGTCGATTGCGCCGATACAGACGAAACCGCTAGCAGTAATGTCAGTACCATACCAACTGCCAATGCCTGCAGCCTAAAGTAGATTTTCATAAAAAATACCTTTCCTTATCTGAAATTGTTACCTTCTGCCACTAAGTACCCTATTCGCCTGGACGGCGTTGTTACTTCGGCCTTAATCAACTAGACACCAGCTACCAGCAGCTGGTTACACAGCAATAATAGGTTTTGGCCGGAAAAGATCGCGAAAGAAATTTGACGAGTACGGTAGCAAGCCTCTACCATAAAGGTTTCGTTTATTGCTATCTTCAAGGGTGGTAGAAATTTTTATGGAGTCACAGGCTTTTACAGCCCTCGAGTTTGAAGAGTTTCGAAAACTACTTTCGCGCTATGCACAGACCCCTTTGGGGCGTCAGCGACTGCTCTCCCTACTACCTATCAATGATGCTGCCTTGATTGCTCATGCACATCAAGAAGTGAGCGAGTGTGCTGCCTATCAGCGGGAATTTGGCCACATACGTATTAGTGAGATAGAAGATCCTACCGAGGTACTAATACGGCTCGCGGTTGCTAATACACGCCTCTCACCAGATGAGATGCTGCAGCTACAGAATATTATCAATATTGGCAGCGCGCTACGCCAACAATTGCGTGAGGTGCGCGAGCGTATGCATGCACTGGCGGCAATTGAACAAGAGATGCCAAATCTGAGCGCATTGTATAATCGTCTGCGTACCACATTACTACCTTCGGGTGAGATTAATGAAGATGCCAGCCCAGAGTTACGCCGCCTACGCCGTGATATCAATGCACTGCGCGCACGTATCTACCGCCAATTAGAAACACTGATTGATCAGGCAGGCAGTGAAGGGGCTGTGCGTGATGAGTTTGTCACCGTACGCAACGGACGCTTTGTTATCCCTGTGCGTAATGATTCGCGGGGTCGTGTACCGGGTGTAGTACATGGTCTCTCTTCTAGTGGTGCTACTGCCTTTGTTGAGCCACTCTCAACCATCGATGATAATAATGAATTGATGCGTCTTAAAGAGCTGGAGGAGGCCGAGATTGCTAAGGTACTGTTTGCTCTTACAGAAGAGCTACGCAAGGAATTGCCAGGTCTAAAACGTCTGGTAGGAGCGCTCACAACACTCGATATCGCGGTGGCAAAGGCCAATTTTGCTGAAGATTATGATGGCGTGGCACCCGAGATGAATGCGGTAGGAAGGCTGGAACTGGTTGATGCTCGCCATCCCCTACTGGAACATAATCTACGTGGTAGTGGTGCTCGGGTCGTGCCTATCTCATTTACCCTAGATTCTCAGCGTAGCGCGATGATCATTAGTGGTCCCAATGCCGGCGGTAAGACAGTAGTGCTCAAGACTGTTGGCCTGCTAGCATTAATGGCACAGTCAGGATTGCATATACCTGCGCGTCGTGCCTCATTACCGATCTTTAAACAAGTGCTTGCCGATATTGGCGACCATCAGTCGATTGCTGCTAATCTCTCCACCTTCTCATCCCATATCAGCAATATTAGCGATATGGCAGCCAATGTTGCACTACCAGCATTAGTGCTGATCGATGAAGTTGGCACTGGTACAGATCCTGAAGAAGGTGCCGCTCTGGGTGTTGCGATTGTCGATTATTTCAAGTGTCTAGGGGCAATGGTACTGGTCTCAACCCATTACAACCCACTTAAACATTATGCTAGTCAGACCCCTGGAGTGGTTAATGCCTCAGTCGAATTTGATGAACTGACACTACGTCCAACCTACCGATTACTTATTGATGTTGCAGGTACCTCAAGTGGTATAGAGATTGCGCGCCGACTAGGCCTTCAGGAAGAAATTTTGCAACTGGCAACAAAAACGCTTGACCGCAGAGACCTCCATCAAGCAAACTTCTTAAAGACCATTAAAGCAGAGGCGGAACGGTGGCAGGAGTTAACCGCCGCGCTCGAAGACGAACGCCAGGCCACAGCCGCAAAATACCAACAGTTGGAGGCCGAGTTCGCGGCGCGCGAGCAACAGCGCCAGCGGGATTTCGAGCGACAGATGGAAGCCGCCATTGATGCTTTTAACACACAAGCAACACAGTTTATCTCTCAACTAAAGGATCGAGCGTTGGCAGCTAAGCTCACCAAAGAGCGAGAAAAGCGTGTCTTTCAGCTCAAGCGGCAAGCCCGCGAGACGCTACCGCCATTGGCTTCTGCCAACGCGGAGGTTACTGCTCTTCCTGTTGAACCTGCTCCTGCCCCTACGGCAGCATTATTCTCGGTTGGCGACCGTGTACAAACCGAGCTTGGTCAACAGGGTGCCATTGAAGAGATACAGGGCGAAGACATCTTTGTACGAGTAGGTGTAATGCGTTTTAAGACGCGAGCGGAGAATCTACGCCTGCTGACACGTGCGGATACTAAACAGACATCAATAAAATTGCCTTCTGGTGTCCATTTTGTGTCGCAGGAGACTGACAATGTTGCCAGTGAACTAAATGTCATCGGCTGCCTCGCCGAGGAGGCCTGTGAGCGCGTTGATAAGTTTCTCGATCAGGCATTCCTGGCCAGTTATGATCGTGTACGTATAGTGCATGGTACGGGGATGGGGAAGTTGCGTCGCGCTATTAGCGAATTGCTCCAAGCACATCCACATGTGGCCAAATTTTATCAAGCGGCGGCAGCTGAGGGCGGTACTGGCGCCACCATCGTGGAACTGCGCCAATAGTGTAAAGTCTAATGGCTAGCATGGGTAGGAGCTTGAACATTGTCGGTAGAATCACGAATCACCATTCTATTTTAATCTCAACTACGGAAGTTTGTTTTCATTAGCTATGGGCTTCCCGAAAGTGTTTACGGAAGAGGTTAAAAGTCAGGCCGATATTGTTCGTATTGTCTCTGACTACCTCACGCTCAAAAAAAGGGGCAAGAATTATCTGGCAAACTGCCCCTTCCATACCGAAAAGACGCCGAGTTTTAATGTCAATCCGGCAATGCAGATATTCCATTGCTTTGGCTGTTCGGTAGGAGGCGATGTCTTTGGCTTCATAATGCAGATTGAGCGTTGTGATTTCGTACAAGCGGTCAAGTTGGTTGCAGAAAAGGTTGGTATCGCGGTACCTAAATTTGATCCTGGTGCCGATGCACAACGACTCAGCGAGGAACGTGAAGAGCTACTGGAGTTGAATACTTGGGCACTGGAGTTCTTCCAGGAACAGCTACAGATTGGTACGGAAAGTGAGCGCGCGCGTGCTTATTTAGCCCAGCGCGGTATTAGTGAGCAGATCTGTAAGGAGTTGCGACTCGGTTATGCTCCAGATCGTTGGGATGCACTCTCAAGCTATCTACGTACGCGTGGTGCCAGCCCTGGTCTTATTGAACGCAGTGGTCTAGTGAGTATTAAAGAGAATGGCGCTGGCCATTATGACCGTTTTCGTGGCCGCTGTATGTTTCCTATTAGCGATGCACAAGGGCGTGTTATTGCCTTTGGTGGCCGTATATTGGCTGAGGGCGAGCCCAAATATCTTAATTCTTCTGAGACATCGCTCTATTCCAAAGGGCGTAATCTCTACGGTCTTTGTTATGCCAAAGAGGCAATTCGCAAGCAACGGTTCGCGATTTTAGTGGAAGGCTATCTGGATTTTATTATTCCCTATCAGGAAGGAGTGCAAAACATCGTCGCCAGTCTTGGTACCGCACTCACCGAGCATCAGGTGCGTCTGCTTAGTCGCTATATGGATCAACCCCAAATCGTGGTAAATTTTGATCCTGATGCTGCTGGTGTGGCTGCTACCAAGCGCAGTCTTGAGATGCTGCTTGAGCAAGGTTATAAAGTCAATGTTCTTACCTTGCCGGATGGCGAAGATCCTGATACATTCATTAGGAAACATGGGGCTTCCATGTACCGGCAGTTGCTGAAAAAATCACAGCCATATTTGGAATATATTTTGACCCAATCACTGCGTGAGCATGACATCACACGCCCAGCAGGCAAAGTAGAAACGCTCAACGCAATACTCCCGTTCCTTGCCAAGGTGCGCGACCGTGTAGAACGCGCCGAGTATGCTGAGTTGGTTGCCGATCGGCTCAAGCTAGAAGGGCGTGTCGTACGTGAGGAGTTGAAGCGTGCGGCAATTGGTAAGCGTCAACAGCTTGATCCGGCTAAACTCTCAGACGCCACTCGCGTGCTGCCCGCAGAGCGTGAGTTATTAGAGATGTTACTAGCCTGTCCCACTTTGCGACAGGCAATATTGTCACAGATCGAATCTGAACTATTAGTAGGATTGGTTAGTGAACCAATCTTTGCTGCAATACAGCGGCTGACAGATGCGGGGAGTGAAATTGATTTCACCAACCTGCGTGAGAATATTGCACAAAATGGTCAAATCGATCATTGTGAAAGTATATTGACTGGACTGATGATTAGTTCGGCGGAGGTAGATACCTTCGAAGAGACTAAATTGCGTCGCGCTGCTGAAAGTCGTATCATCGATCTACGCCGTACTTACCTGAATAAGCAGCAGCATCTCCTTCAATTGCAGATCAATCAGGCGCAAAGGGATGGTGACAACACCCGCAGCACTGAACTTATGAGGGAAAAGATTGAGCTTTCTAATAAGCTGAAAAAGTATTTTGATACAAGCACGGTCAAGGAGGCTTCTCATTAAGGGGAAAGTTCTTTAGTTCATTTTCATGAAATACCAGCATAACACTTGACAGTTAATATACGCGCCATTACAAATAAGCTTTGCATCAAATGGCCGCATGGTGAAGGGGGACAGGAAATTGTCTATGGCAATTGACGAGAAATACCAAGAAGATGTTGATAAACTCTTGGAAGTAGGCAAGGAGAAAGACTACCTTACCTACGATGATCTAAATCGGCTGCTGCCACCTGAGGTCAATTCGGCAGACGACATCGAGGCGATCTTCGACGTACTTAACTCAGAAGGCATACATATAGGTGATGCCGATGATAAGTTCTTCGAAGTTGCAGATCTAGATAAGAAAGTTGACGACCTTGATGAAGAGATCGAGTTGGATCTAACCCCTGGAGTACTCGACAAAACCAATGATCCAGTGCGCATGTATCTACGTGAAATGGCGATTGTGCCGCTGCTTACCCGCGATGGTGAAGTGGCGATTGCCAAGCGTATAGAGCGTGGACAGATGCGTGCCCGCAAGGCGCTTTCACGATCACCCATTGTGGTCGAGGAGTTCCTACGTATTGGCGAAGAGATTAAACATGGCGAACTCTCCATTCGTGAAGTAGTGATCTTTTCTGATACAGAAGGGATCACTGAGGAGAAGGTCGATGAGTATCTCGCCTATACAATGGAGACCTCCCAAGAGGTGAAAAAGCTCTATAACAAACTCCACAAAATGATCGAGAAGATCAAGGCTGAGCCAAAGCGTTCGCCACGTCTCCCCAAGCTACGCCACAAGCTGGCACGACTGCGTATAGAGATCTCTCAACTTATCCGTATTGTCGAGTTCACTAACCATGTGCATGACCGTTTTGTCATACGCATGCGCGAGAGCGTAGATCAGATCAAAGAGTGTAAAGATCAACTACAACGCGCCCGTCGTGGGCTTGAGCGCAAGAAGTGGAATGAGGACGAGCGCGAGTTAAAGAAACGTGTGCGTGAAAACGAGCGCCGCCTCATCACGCTTGAAGAACGCTTCAATACCCCATTGGTGGAGGTGGAGCGCTCACTACAAGCAATTGTGGCTGGCGAAACAGAGGCTAACCAGGCAAAGCGAGAATTAGTAGAAGCAAATCTACGTCTGGTCGTCTCCATTGCTAAGAAATATACCAACCGTGGCCTACAGTTTCTTGACTTAATTCAAGAAGGAAATATAGGGCTAATGAAAGCCGTCGATAAGTTCGAGTATCGACGCGGCTACAAGTTCTCCACCTATGCTACCTGGTGGATCCGCCAGGCGATCACACGTGCAATTGCTGACCAGGCACGCACTATACGTATCCCTGTGCATATGATTGAGACGATCAACAAGCTTATCCGTACCTCACGTGCATTGGTACAGGAGTTTGGCCGTGAGCCTACCTCGGAAGAGATTGCTAAGCGTATGGACATACCTGTCTCGAAGGTGCGTAAGGTGCTTAAGATTGCTCAAGAGCCAATCTCGCTAGAGACACCAATAGGAGAAGAGGAAGACTCCCATTTAGGCGACTTTATTGAGGACAAGTCGATCGTCAATCCGGCTGATGCTGTTATTAACACCAATCTACGTGAAATCACTGAAGAAGTACTCAAGACGCTTACGCCCCGCGAGGAGAAAGTAATTAAGATGCGTTTTGGACTGGGCCCAAATGGCTCAGAACATACTCTTGAGGAGGTCGGACAACATTTTGCTGTCACCCGCGAGCGTATACGTCAGATTGAAGCCAAAGCGCTCCGCAAGCTGCGCCATCCAAGCCGTAGTCGCAAGCTAAAAGCCTTCCTGGAAGGTGTGCGCTCATAAAATTTAATCTCTTTCCCTAAGGGGTGTGATAATGCTACACCCCTTGTGATCTATCTGGTCTATGCATGCAAAAGAAGCTCTTGCTCTTGCTGGTATTGCTATCACTTTTGCAGAGTTCACGTACACCAAACAGTGTTGCTCCCCCCCCACTCTTGACTACTTGGCCGATCTCGCCAGAGGCACGTAGTTGGGAGAATATCTTCCTTGCTACCCCGACCCCAGAAAGTGTACGACGTCATCTACGCAACTACACCGCAGAGCCGCATATGGCAGGCACACAACAAGACTATAATACTGCCATCTACACACGTGATCGACTACGCGAGTATGGTATAGCGGCAGAACTAGTCGAATATGAAGTCTGGTTACCCTATCCTAAAGAGGTGGCTGTTGAAATGTTGGCGCCTTTCTCTTATAAAGCCATTTTAAGAGAGGAGAGTCTGGCCGAAGAGAAGGATTCTTGGGAGGCAGGTGTACCAATCTTCAATGCCTATTCAGCCTCTGCCGACATCACTGCTGCGCTTGTCTATGTCAATTATGGTCTGCCTGCTGATTATCAGAGACTTGCTAAGTTGGGCGTGAATGTAAAAGGCAAACTGGCAATTGCCCGCTATGGTCGCGCCTTTCGTGGTGTGAAGGCAAAAGTGGCAGAAGAGCATGGTGTCGCTGGCCTACTTATCTACTCTGATCCATCTGAAGATGGCTACAGTATGGGCGACATCTATCCGGATGGACCTTATCGTGCTGCTAGTTCAGTGCAACGCGGCAGTGTAATTTACATGTTCCAATATGCCGGTGATCCATTGACGCCTGGTGTAGCTGCTACCAAAGAGGCGCAAAGATTGGCACCTGAAGAGGCAGAGAGCCTACCTAAGATTCCTGTCCAGCCACTCTCTTATCAAGATGCCGCGCCATTGTTAGCAGCACTGCGCGGTCCATATGCGCCACGTAGTTGGCAAGGCGCGCTCAATTTTTCTTATCATATAGGACCAGGACCGACTCAAGTGCGCCTTAAAACCGTAATGGATTATCAACTGCGTAAAATCTGGAATGTGATTGCTGAGATCAAAGGTGTACGTGAACCAGAGAAACTGGTTATTATTGGCAATCATCGTGATGCTTGGGCTTATGGTGCAGTCGATCCCAACAGTGGCTCAGCAGCAATGCTAGAGGTTGCGCGTGGACTAGGTGAGTTGCTACGACGCGGCTGGCAGCCAGCACGTACGATTCTATTAGCAAGTTGGGATGCAGAGGAGTTTGGCTTAATAGGTTCGACCGAATGGGTAGAAGCCAATAGAGAACGATTAAGTAAGCATGCAGTGGCTTACCTAAATGTCGATATGGCAGTGAATGGATCTAATCTCTCTGTTGCTGGCGTGCCTAGTCTAGCAGCCTTTACTAAATCAGTGATGGCTGAGATTAATGATCCACAAACTGGTAACAGTCTGTTCGAGAATTGGAAACAACGACAGTACAACATCACAGGGCGCTTAGATACAGAGCTACAATTAGATAGTCTTGGTAGTGGCTCGGATTATACACCTTTTCTTGAGCATGTTGGTGTACCAGCATTGGATCTTAGATTCACTGGACCTTATGGTGTCTACCACTCCATTCATGACAATTTTTATTGGATGGAGAAGTTTGGTGATCCAACTTTCCGTTATCATACGACAATGGCAAAACTCTGGGGATTAATGGCATTGCGACTTGCCACACTGCCAATTCTTCCTTTCCAATATACCAACTACAGTGCTCAAGTAGAAAAGTTCATTGAACAGATTGCCAGAAACGCGCAAGAGAAGCGACTAGGACTCGACTTGAGTGGCCTACAACGTGCGGCGCGCGAGTTTCGCCATGCCGCCTACCTATATCAAGAACGACTTACCCAACTACCACCGGATGCTGCTATTGAAACAATTAATGAGACGCTGATCAGTGTTGAGCGTGCTTTTATAGATCCGATAGGTTTACCACAGCGTCATTGGTACCGACATGTTATCTACGCGCCAGGTTTCTACAAAGGATATGAAGCAGAGGTCTTCGCCGGTCTACAGCAAGCCATAGAGGAAGGTATGCCAGCCCCTGCAGCGATTGCTATAGCACAGGCTGAGGCCGCCTTAGAGCGTGCCAAAAACGCACTTTTGTTACCTGCAACTCCTTGACAGATTGTTATTTAGTACCTATAATGCAACACGCTAATGTAGGGTGCTATCTTTCACGTCCGAGAGAATACACGGAGGAAATGTGATAAAGCTGGATATAGTTAATCGAGTAGCAGAGAAGACGGGGGTACCAAAAATAAAAGCAGAAGTGGCGGTAGACGCACTGTTCAATGCCATGAAGGATGCAATGCAACGAGGCGAGCGAATTGAGCTACGCGGCTTTGGCGTATTTGTCGTGAAACCACGCAAGCGTGGTATCGGTCGCAATCCACGTACAGGTGAGGTAACTGATATTCCACCTGGCAAGACAATCCGTTTCAAACCGGGAAAAGAACTACAACAGTAATAGGTTTTAGTTTGGTGTGTGCCGAGAGTAAGCGTTTAAAGGAAGGTGCAGGCGTTAGTAGAGAGTTGCTCACAAAGCCTCCCGAACAGCCTCAGTCAATAGACCGATCGCAGTCCACTAATGTTGTCAATTGTTCACCCTCCTGGAACTGCCAGCCTTCGCTACAATGCACTTGCCTTTGGCGTAGGTAATCGACTATATGAGCGAGCCATTTTTCTACTCTGATATAGAATCTGCTAAACCGTTTTTTACTTCGCACACACCAAGCAACTCTCCCCCCCCCTTTACTACTGGCCGTCTACTCTGGCATTTAGCCTTGTTAGTCATTACCGGCATTACTACTACGCTCTCAGGGGCAATCTTCCCACTGCTGTTACGCGATATTGAACTGGTTGATATTATTAGTATGCTTGGCAGCGATTATACTCCGATTATTAACGGACTAGTCTTCTCTTTCACATTACTTACGATCTTAGGCACACACGAGTTAGGTCACTATATTGCCTGTCGTTATTATAATGTGCGTGCAACACTACCTTATTTCATCCCGGTCCCTCCGCCGCTGGGAATTGGCACATTAGGCGCATTCATTCGTATCAAATCTCCCATCTACACTCGCCGAGCACTCTTTGATATAGGTATTTCAGGACCGTTGACAGGCTTTGTCTTTGCATTACCAGCAGCAGTAGTAGGTATCTACTATGGTAAACCGCTTACGACACCAGTGACAGATTTGCCAATCTATTTCCATCATCCACTCTTATTCGCTCTGATTGCCAAATTGACTGGCCACTCAGCAACCGTGGAATGGAATCCTATCTGGTTTGCTTGTTGGGTAGGAATGTTAGCTACGGCACTAAACCTTTTACCAGTAGGTCAACTTGATGGTGGACATGTTGTCTATGCACTTTTTGGGCGCCGTGGCCATCGTTTTGTCGCTGTGTTTATCACACTATTACAAGCCGCCGTGGCCTATTTTGCCTATACTCGTTACAACTGGAGCGGCGGCTTTGTCTATGCTGCAATGCTTGTGCTAATGCTTATTCTACGCCATCCACGAGTGGTAGATGAGACGGCGCCGCTCGATCTTACCCGCAAGATATTAGGTATCGTCGCACTGCTTGTTTTTATACTCAGTTTTATGCCTGTACCATTGCGTATCAATTAAGCAATTAAGCGTGTTGGGCTGTGCGTGTGCTAAGCGCAGCAAGCATCTTCTCGTGTATATGATCAAACCCTCCATTGGACATAATCACCAATACATCATCAGCAGCAAGACGAGGCAAGAGATGTTCGATAATATTATCAACCCCTGAAATCGACCAGGCCTGTTTACCTCTATCAATAAGCGCTGCCACTAACTGATCAGGAGAGAACTGATCATCAGTCTGTAGCTTGAACGATTCAAAGACAGGTGCAATAACCACCAACTCGGTGGCAGCAAAGGCATTCTCATAATCCTGTTGAAAGACCTTTTTGCGTGATGACCAGGAACGTGGCTCAAAAACAGTAACTAGACGTCGGCCACAATAACGCTGCTGCACGGCATCAAGCGTCTCACGTACTGCGGTAGGATGATGAGCAAAATCGTCTATGATAGTTACTCCCGCAACTGTGCCACGCACCTGCATACGCCGTTTAACACTACGAAAAGTGGCAAGTGCTTCAGCAATAGATTCGCGTGCAATACCTAGACTATCAGCAGCCGCAATCACTGCTAGGCAGTTGCGTATATTAAAGCCGCCTACTAGTGGAGTGTGAAAATGACCATAGGGCTGGCCATTAAAATTTACCAGAAAATGTGTCTGTTCAGTATTAAACTCTATCTCCTCTGCTTGCCAATGTGCGTCTTCGCTCTCTAGACCAAAACCCTCAACAGGACAGAGGGCGCGTGGTGAAAGCTCTTTAACGATTGGGCTATCAAAACCTGCAATTAGCCGACCCTGACTAGGAATTAGATTAATAAGGCGGCGAAAAGCGATCTGATAAGCTTCTAGATCCCTGTATATATCTGCATGATCAAATTCAATATTGTTCAAGATTAGTGTATCGGGCAAGTAGTGCATAAATTTTGGCCCTTTATCGAAGTAGGCAGTATCATATTCGTCGCCTTCGATAATAAAATAGTTACTATCCGTGATACGGAAGCTGGTGGCAAAATTTTCTGCAATCCCTCCAATTAAAAACGAAGGATTGAGTCCGCCTATCTCCATCACCCAAGCCATCAGCGAGGTTGTTGTCGTCTTACCATGAGTACCAGCCACCACTACCGAATGACGGCCACGGATAAATTGTTCTTTGATCACTTCTGCCTGCGAAAGATAATGTAGACGAGCATTGAGCGTATATTCTACTTCCGGATTACCGCGTGGAATGGCATTGCCAATCACAACAAAATCTGGATGGGGTTGAAGGTGTTCGGCCTTATAAGGTGATCCTATATTAATACCCAAGGCTTCAAGTTGAGTAGACATTGGTGGGTAGACATTCTGATCGGAACCGGTCACCTTGTAACCTCTGGCCTTGAGCATACCAGCCAGCGATGCCATCGCGGTGCCGCAAATACCAACCAAGTGATAATGTGGAACAGTCATCAAATTTATCCTAAACTTAAGATTTTGGCTTGCTAGTAGTGCAACGTTGGGATGATTCTAGCACTAGGCAAGTTTGCTTTTACAGCCAATTATTACTAATGCGTTGAGAATGACAATCAACTATGTACTAGAGATTCTATTATGTCGGCTACACGAGCAAAACCCAAGCTGCTACTACTCACTAGCTCATTTCCCCGTTGGCGGGGCGATTTTGCTGGCTGTTTTGTTGCCGAGTTTGCACAAGCAATTTCTACAGACTTTGAGATCAACATCCTCTCACCAGCCGCGGCTGGTACACCTACGCGGACTATGCATGACCCATTGCAGGTTTGGCGTTTTAACTATTTTTGGCCAAGACGCGCACAGTTGCTTGATGCTGCTGCGGATCTTCAACCACTTATTGAGCGCGACTGGCTGGCGCGTCTACAGATCCTCCCTTTCTTTCTATGCTTCTTCTTACGGGCATTGTTATTGGCAAGGAATGCCGATATTATCTGTTCGCATTGGTTGCTGCCGGCTGGACTGATAGGTGGGCTGTTAGCATGGTTGACTGGTAAACCACATATTGTAATCGAGCATTCTGGCGCGCTACACCTGTTAGGCAAATTAAAGGTAGGTTGTTGGCTAGCTCGCTTAATCACAAAATCGGCAAGCCGATTGGTGGTTGTCAGCCAACAACTGCGTGAGCAGTTTCTTTCTCTCTGTCCACAAGCAGCCAATAAAGTGGAAGTACTGCCAATGGGAATTGATCTGGCTGCCTTCCTCTCGCCGATTGGGTTAGAAAGCGCTACTAATAGATCGGCTCGGCAGGTAAAAAAGAGGGTGTTGTTTTTAGGACGGCTAGTGCCAATCAAAGGTGTGGAGGTATTACTTGAAGCGCTTGCTGGTTGCCCGCAGCTAGATCTTCTAATCGCTGGTGATGGGCTACAAAGAGAGGCATTAGAACAACGTGCGCGTGCCCTTGCTGTACCTGCGCAGTTTCTTGGTATGGTTACTGGTGTTTATAAACATCAGTTGTTAAAAACCAGTGATCTGCTGGTAATACCCTCTATTGTACTACCAGATGGTCGTTGTGAAGGTATGCCGGTTGTCTGCCTAGAGGCTTTTGCTGCGGCTAAACCGGTAATTGCTTCCGCAGTTGGTGGACTATCGGAATTGATTATTGATGGTGAAACAGGACTGCTTTGCCAGCCTGGTGACAGCGCACAATTGCGTAATGCGATCTTGACACTACTCGACGACGAGGCGCAAAGGCATATGATGGGTGAACGTGCCCAACAGATCGCTGCTGGTTATGATTGGTCGATTGTAGGAGCAAAATTTAAAACTCTGCTTCATTCTGTTTTAGTGAGAAATTAATGGTTAGCCCAGTCTCCGTTGAACAAGAAAAGATGTCTAGAGAACCTAGACTCGAAAAATCGAGTGAAGATACCATTGTAAAGACAGCCGGACGCGGCACTATTTATATTACAATAGCCAAGCTCTACTTTATCGTAGCTGGTTATGGTACCTATTTCACCCTGCCACAGATTATCTCTCCTGAACAGTTTGGTAACTATGGCATTGTCACTGGTATTGTTGCAATTATCAACGCGGTTATCTTGGGTGGTACACAACAAGCAGTTTCAAAATTTATCTCTGAAAATCCACGATCTGCTGAGAGTGTTAAGCGTCAGGCACTATGGCTACAATGTTTGGTTGGGGGTGGTGCAACAGTTGGCTATCTACTAGCGGCGCCATTGATTGCAAATCTGCTCAATGATCCCAAGCTTGCCACACCATTGCGATGGTCTGCGCTTATTACTCTTGCCTACAGTTTCTATTCCGTCTATATGGGCTATCTAAATGGCCAGCGGAAATTTCTCTGGCAAGCCGCGCTTGATATAAGTTATTCAACTATCAAACTGGTATGTATAGTCACGCTTGCGCTAGTGCTAGGCACGGTAGTAGGAGCAATCGCAGGATTTGGTCTGGCAGCATTGATGATACTCTGCTTAGCATCACTGCTGACAGGTCGTGCTGAAAATCAGATTAATTCTGCCCCGAAAGCATCAGCATTTATCAAATTCCAGTTCACATTGCTTGGCTTTACTTTGGTCAATAATCTCCTACAGAAGGTTGATCTAATATTGATTAAAGCGCTCGCCTCGCCCAACAGTTCGCTAGCAAGTGAACTGGCTGGCTATTACACAGCATTAATGGCAATTGCCAATGTTACTTATCAAGCGATTATCTCAATTGCGTTTGTGATCTTTCCCCTGATCTCGAACGCAACCTTCGAGCAACGTACAGAGGAGGTGAAAACCTACATACACCAAACCGTAAAATACTCTTTAATAGTGATGGCGTTGAGCGCAACGATATTTTCTGCCAATGCTGCTGCCTTGCTTGGGTATCTATATAGACGTACAGTATATATGACAGGTGCATCAGCACTCTCGATCGTGGCCTATGGTATGCTTTGCTTTGGACTCATACATATTTTCACGGCTATTATTTCCGGCAGTGGCCGACCACGTATCTCACTAGCAATAGGATTGGGAACTTTGTTGGTATCTATTGCGATGAATAGTCTGTTGGTGCCACATTATGGTCTGATTGGAGCAGCGACAAGCACATCAATAGCGATGGCATTAGGCGCAGGCACAGCCGGTTTTTATATATTTCGCACTTTTGGTGCTTGTATCAACTTGCGCTCATTGATCTGTATTGTTGTGGCGGCGATCGCGGCTCGTCAGATCACACTGATCTTACCTGTTGATCTGATCTCAAAGATGATCGCACAGATCGCGATCTATTTGGCGATCTTACTGTTGACAAGGGAGATCGGTCGTAAAGAGATCGAATCGATACGTAAGATCATCGCGATCTGATCTGATTGATCTTGATCAAAAGATCATAGATCAATTACAGATCGGAATAGATCAGGTAAGATCGAACCAAGGGCGGCTGTCATCACAAATGAAGGCTGAAGACTTTATCGACAAATTTAATCGAGCGATCGAACAGATCTATAGTCAGTTGGGCAAACGCTATTGTGTCAGCTATCAACAATTCGCGGCTGCCCTACAGGCTAGTGTGGAGAAGTATCTATACAAAGGTGACGCCGTTACTGACAAGGATGTACAACAGTTTCTTGCTAATTTGAATGTAAAAGAACTCTGTTTAGCACTCGCTTGTGCCAGTGGAGATGAGTCTGCCTGGGATGACTTTATTGCTGAATATCGTGGATTTATGCAGGGAATTGCACGCCAATTGACGGCTAATGAGACAACTGCCGAGGAGTTGGTTGAGATTGCTTGGGCCGATCTTTATGGCTTACGTGAGGTTGAAGGCAAACGTATGAGCAAGTTTGCCAGCTACTCTGGACGTGGTTCGCTAAAAGGCTGGCTGCGTGCTGTGTTATTCCAGCTCTCTGTAGATCATCATCGCCGACAAGGCCGACTACTGCAACCAGATGAGAATACCGATTTCGATCGTCTTACCACTCCTGTGTCACCGCCTAGCGAGAGTAGTAGCAATCGTTTCCGTAATGCTATAGAGCAAGCACTTGCACAAGCTTTCCGCGAGTTGGCACCGAAAATGAAACTGATGCTTAGTTACTATTATTATGACAATTTAACTCTGAAACAGATCGGTCAGCTTTTCCATGTACATGAAGCAACGGCAAGTCGTTGGCTACAGAAAGCACAGAAAGATGTTCGCCAAGCAGTTGAAAAAATTCTCCAGCGAGATTACAAATTTAATCAGGCGCAGATTAACGAATGCCTGAGTCTGGCAGCAGAAAGCGATGAGATTGGCGTGCGTAGCCTGCTTGTTGAGGCAGAGCCACCTACTATCGACCGTGGTTCTTAAACAATAGAATGCAAGAGCAGCGTAGCACTGCGTTCCTTTAACAGAAAAAGACGCTAAATCTGGCCGTCGTAAGTAGCATAAAGATCGTAAGGAAGTTATGGAAAACTTCACAGGAGACGAAATTATTGATAGATTACTGCGCAAACATCTATCTGCGCAGAATGTTTCTATACCTCAATGCGCCGGATTCGATCCAGATTTGGCGGCAGCTTATATTGAACAAGCACTCACCCCACCAGAACAACAGCATTATGAACATCATCTCAGCGACTGTGCTAGTTGTCGCAAAATGCTTCAGGAACTCTTTCAATTTACGTTCTCAACCACTACAGCAAAAGAGACTCCGCCGGTTGCTCAAGTCCGCTCACGTCTTAGCTTCGAATGGCTGCGTAGTTGGTTGTTTGGGCCACAGTTACGTTGGGCTTTACCTATCCTACTAGTTGGTCTATTGATTAGCAGTATCTGGCTTATTACAAAAGACCAAGCACCTACTCTTACTCCTACAAATAACAAGACTATTAATGAGCCACCGCTTGCCCAATCTACCCCTAATAAACAATCAGAACCTTCGCCTAATGCAATTATCAATACTCCTGAAGCTTCTCCTAAATCATCTGATAATCAACCAGTAGCAAAGCCCGCGGCAAAAAACCTAGCCCCTTCCCATCAACCCTATGCAACTATAGAAAACAAACCTGATAATACCGTAGCCGCAGCCCCGGAAGTAAATAAAGCGGCAAGAGATAAAGAAACAGAGAAGTCTGCTGGGGCAGCACTAGATCTACCCAAACCAGCTCAAACGGAGCGTGCCTTTTTGCCACATCGTGAAAGTGAATATCAGTTGAGTGGCAGTGTAACAGATAGTCGCGGGTTTTTGGTTGCTGGTGCACAAGTAATCTTGCGCGATACATTGACAGGTACTCAGCAATATACTAATGCCGATGAGTCTGGCAAATTTATCTTCTCGGCATTACCTACTGGCAATTATTTAGTTGAAGCGCAAACTGAGACACAACGTAAAGCACAAACAGTGCGCATTGGTGAAGGAGATGTAGATTTGAAACTGCAATTTGATACTCCAATGAAGATTGCCATTGCAGACAGTGTTAAGCAACAAGAGCAAGAAGAGAGAAAGTCTCCTTCTCAAAGGAGGCTTGATGCTAGTGAACCTTCACCATCAACAGCGAAACCAAGTTCAGATCAAGCCAAAGCTGAAGGTAATGCTAGTCCTGCACGCAAAGACAAAGCGACAGAGAAGTCGGCAGGCGCGGCAAAGCCAGCAAAAACTCTTGACGCCTCAAGCGTTAAGAAGCCTACACCTAGAGCAGAAACCGTTCCTGAACAGAGGGATATGCGCCGGTCCAGAGCGTCCAGAGAGCAGAAGATTGGCAACAAGGTTTTCCTATTAATAAATGAGGTTTGGATTGATCAAGAATACCTGCTACAAGAGGAGCAAGGGAAAAAGTTCGTTACTATCAGGGTCAAGCATGAAAGCGAGCAATACCAACAGCTATTAAAAGAAAACCCGGCTCTGCAAGCTTATTTCAAGCTAGGTAGCCGGGTCGCTGTCCTATATGAGAACAAAGTCTACATTGTTACAGAAAAATAGGGATCTTCCTATTACAGTTAAATACCTCTACGTCGATCAGGACTAATAGAGATCTCCTCAGCCTCATTGTGCTCACGCATAAAGAGTATATAGCCAATACCAGCTACAACCAGGAAAACCAGCACAATAATTGTCATTACATACCAAGGTAAACCCGGGCGACCTTGATCCTTTGCAGAAGAGATCAAAAGTAGAAAAGGTCCTAGAACCAAGCTAACCAATCCTAGCAATGTCGCTCCACGACTAATCCAGTCATCGGTAGGAGTTTTGACTCTTGTGCCAATGAATGCACCGATAACTGCCGCCAGTATTACAGAACCAAAATTGATGATCAATGGCACAACAGCTCTCTCTTTTAACCCGATCAATATACTAGCAATAAACAGATCCGGAGCTGGTCCAACTCCCATAAAGGACAAGAAGGCATTGAGTAGCACAGAGATTGAGACCGCAATGATTGCGATTGCGAGTGGCTCTAAGCGCTCGCGCCAGTCAAACTTCTCCATTAACAAACCCATTACCAGCCCGCCACCTAAATAGACTGCAACGGTGAAGATAAGTGGCATAAAAGCAATGTCAGCATTGGTTACTATAGCTTCATCAGACTTATTTGTTGTCAACGCACGCGCAATCCAGGCAAAAATAAACTGCAGGCCGATGGTCAGGATAAAACCGATTAGCATTCGTTTAATTCGATTTGCCATGGCTTATTCTCCTATATTTAAACGGGGCCCTACACCCAGGCCTGAGCCCATGCACCTAATCAAAACCCTATTCTGATTGGTGCTTAAGGTTAGCGCTAAGCAGGATGTTCAATTTACTGCTCGTACGACAATAAGCTCGGAAAGTTCAGACTACATACCGGGGCATTACTATATTAGTTCTCTGCTAAGATAGAGTCAAAGAGAATTTTCTTGCGATAATATCGCGATCCGCAATGCGCTTTCCCTAGACTGGTATTTCATTTGACAGCCACCTGTGCTGAAGACTAGAATTTGATCTATCTTTCAGCTAAAGGAGAATTTTATGCCGAATAGCGGCGTTATTGAATCTGCCTTCGCCCTCATCATACCTAATCTTGGCTTGCCAGAAATGCTGGTTCTTTTTGTCATTGTGCTACTGCTTTTCGGCGCCCGACGCCTACCAGAACTTGCTTCCGGGCTTGGTCAAGGGATCAGAACATTTAAGAAGGCGCTCAATGAAGATCCAGATAAAGAGAAGGAAGTTCAGCGTATCGAAGAGGCATCCAAGACTAAGTCATAGTTTAAGTACCTATCTGACTGATCACTCGTATAGTGTTGAAGCTCACAAGCCCTATTGAGAGTGGTCGATTTACTTGTAGTTGCAAGCTCAGCCTGGAAATGTTAGACTTCCGTTTTCCAACTATCCACTTTTATAGTTATCCTGGAGAGAGTGTGTGGGAGTTGTGAGGATAATTTGGACAATTGTGCGACGATTGTCCATTATTCTAATCCTCATGCTGGCTTTTATTAGCAGCGCTATGATGGCTATCTATCTATCGCGTGGCAAAGAAGTGGTTGTGCCGAAAATGATCGGCAAGAGCCAAAGCGAAGCGCAAAAGATCGCCTCCGCAGTTGGACTACAGATAGAAGCCATTGAAATCTTCGACGAGAAGGCACCTGCCAATACCATTGTTCGTCAGGAACCGAAGGCTGGTTTGATGGTCAAGCAGGGCTATAAAATTAAAATCTATCTTAGTCGTGGTGAGAAGAAATCTCTCATTAACAAACCAGAAACTGGCGCCGTAGTGCTAGCCTTAACAGACTTGACACAATGACTGATGAAGATTGAAATTGCCCCTTCTATCTTATCTGCTGATTTTACTCGCCTGGGTGAGCATGTTAAAGCAGTCGAAGAGGCTGGCGCAGGTATCCTACATGTTGATGTTATGGACGGCCATTTTGTCCCTAATATCTCCATTGGCTTACCGGTTGTTGCGGCATTGCGTCCTGCCACCAAACTGCCTCTTGACACCCACTTGATGATTTCAGAACCAGACAAATACATTGAGCAGTTTGCCAAAGCTGGCGCGAATATGATCTCTGTACATGTAGAAGCAGTGCCACATCTACATCGTTCTTTGGAATTGATCCGGCGCGTTGGTTGTCGTCCTGGTGTAGCAATCAATCCAGGCACTTCATTGGCTAGTCTGGATGAGATTCTCCCTTACACCGACTTTATTCTAATAATGTCAGTCAATCCCGGTTTTGGTGGCCAGAAATTTATTCAGACCTCTGTAGAAAAGATTGCTAAGCTACGCACTATGATCAATGAGCGTGGTCTCAATGTCCATATTGAGGTTGATGGTGGTATAGATCTGACCACGGCACCATTGGTAACACAAGCAGGTGCTGAATGGTTGGTGGCTGGCTCAGCCATTTTCGCCCAGCCTTCGCCGGGCGAGGCCGTGCGGCAAATGCAAGCCGCTGCGAGCAAACCCTTTCTTGTTTAACTGATTCTCAATATATTGTATATTCAATTTAATTAAGAATTTCGCCTGGAGTTAAGAAATCATGAAATTGGCAAAAATCTTATCTTTGCTTGTAATAGGACTGCTTTTGTGTGGGCTAAGTGCCTGCGGCGGTGGAAAAAAACCATTAGCGGCATCTGTTGCTGCCGATGAACCTCGTGAAGGGCGCGATCGAGAACTGTTTGAGGAAGCCCTCAAAGAGATGAAGAAGAAGCGCTATGAACAGGGTCGCTTGCTTATCAATACTCTGATTACCACTTATGACAATAGTCCATTGCTGTCCATGGCGAAATTAACAATTGCCGACTCTTACTATCGTGAAGGTGGTAGTTCAAATCTTGTGCAGGCAGAGGCAGAGTATAAAGATTGGTTACAATTCTTCCCCAACCATGAGCTTGCGCCAGAAGTACTGCTCAAGTTGGCGGAAATTCACTTACGACAGGTAGAGGGCTTTGATCAAGATAATACTCATGCCTTATTGGCTGAAAAGCAGTTGCTTGAGGCTCAGCGTCGCTTTCCCCAAACCAAAGAAAATCCCAGAGTACAAGAGTATACATATGTGGTACAGGAGTTACTGGCTCGCCATGATCTAGTTGTGGCGAAATTCTACTTTGAGCGGCGCGACGCTTGGAAGGCAACCGAATCTCGCTGTTTGGATATTATCAATAAATATCCGAACTTTTCCCAAACCGATACGGCTCTCTGGTATCTAGCACGAGCCCGTGAAGAGAGTGAAGATACCGAGGATGCAGCTAAATACTATGCTCGTATTGTGCGTGAATTTCCCAATAGCAAATATCGTGATGCCGCAGCAGAGAAGCTGGAGAAATTTGGCAAACCAGTGCCCGATCCTGATCCAAATGCTCCTGAGCGTATCGTTGAGGAACGCTCTATGATGGGTCGTATGATGGAGAATCTCTTTGGCCCTAACCTTAAAGTAACCAAAGAGGGCATACTTCTAAAAGAAGGCGACGAGATTGATGAAGCGACCTATCAATTGATTAATGAAACGGTACGTAATGGTAGTGCCTCGCCACAGAGTATTAGTAGCAAAGTGGGTGCGAAGCCATCCGATTCGGCAGTCGATAGTACAGCAAGCAATGGTACATCCGCTAATCCTGCCAATGTACCTAAAGTTAAAGATAAGAAAAACAAGAAAAGCAAGAAAGACAGTGAGAAATCAAAAGCAAAACCTGAAGCCGATATCAAGCCTTAAGGTAATAAAACTACGCTAGTATTTATAAGGTAGGGACAACTTCGCACAATAGTCAAAAGATTGCGCCAAAGGCATGGAAAAAGCTCCACCATGCCTTTGTATGTAGCCACCCCCTAGGGCTTTTACAGCAACCAAAAATCACTTCAATTTCAAGAACTTGGAAAAGAAGAACGCTTGACATCCACTGCCAAGGATGTTAGCTTATTTGTAAATCTAGGAATCTTAAGTAATTTCTCAAGTGTGAGTGGGAATTCTAAAATGTACCCTGCCGGGTTGTGATACCCTTTTGAACGACCCGAATTTGGATCTTAACGCGGTTTAAGCATCACCTTACTAGCGATTAGAATTCAAACTCACTTAGGAGGAGCGGATGGGGCGCAAAATCCTACTTGCCGACGACAGCATTACAATACAGAAGGTCGTCAACTTGACCTTCTCAGACGAGGGGATTGATGTCGTCACCGTAGGTAACGGCGAACTAGCAGTAAGAAAACTCAATGATGTGAAGCCAGACATTGTGTTGGCCGATATCTATATGCCGGGCAAAAATGGCTATGAAGTTTGTGAGTATATTAAGACCAATTCGCAATTTGCTCATATTCCCGTATTACTGTTAGTAGGAGCTTTTGAGCCTTTTGATCAAGCTGAAGCATTGCGTGTTAAGGCTGATGGTCATCTTACTAAGCCATTTGAATCGCGTGCGCTGGTAGCTACTGTAACACGCTTGTTGACACAAGCGCCGGTTGTCGCTCCAGTAGCCAGCCAACCTGCTAGTGTACCGCCTACACCGGCAGCACCCAATTGGCAACCATTACCACCTGATGCCACAACAACCCGTTTAACACCTGAATTGGCAACCCGTTTTCAATCTAGTATACCGACAGAAGCGCCTAAACCAGAATCTCCCAAAGTCGAACCCTTACGTGCTAGTCCAGTGCCTCCTAGCCTGTTTCAATTGCCAGTGGCATCTCCTGTACCAACCAATAACAGTTCCGCAAACGCTCCTGCATCGACATCTGAGGAATTTGGAGAGATGACACTCTCCTACAGTCGTGAGGACCTTCGTAAGATGCCCAGTAGTAGTAGCTTTAGTCTTGATTTGGGGACAACTACACAGGCACAGTTTCCTGCTAATGCAGCCGGTGCGCCACCATTGAATATGTCTTTAAATACTGTAACCCCGGCTAATCCTTTTACTGCAGACATGACATTAGATACGGGGGTAAAAGAACGGCTAGAAGAGCTTGAGTTGCCTGATGCAATACCAGTACCGCCAACACCATCACAACCTGCCGAAGCAAAAGTATCAGTCTACTCACCGTCTCTTGATATGATGTCTCCGCTAGACCTAGATGAAGTAGAACTGAGCACTAGCCAACATTCTGACGCTCTCGATGGAGTTGTCTTTACTGATGATCTGGTAAATAGAGATCGCCACCCATCTGAGCCTACTACATCAATGCCTCTTACCAACGCTACAGGTGGATTTGGACGCGATACTACACTGGCAGCCTATCAATCTTCTCTCTCAGATAGTCAATATGAAGATATCACACCATTGGATCTTGAGCCGCTCGATGAAGTGAGTTATCACTCTGGCAGCCATGCTGAAACTGTACTGGAAGTCTCTTCTGAACCGCTTCCCATTGAGGAACTCCCAGCCATTGATGCTGATGAAGTGATGGATGCTGGCGAGGAGTCCAAAACCTTAGTAACAGCAACTCCTGAGCCAGTTGTGAGTGAACACAAAGCGACAATTGAGATGACTTCGGTACCAGATATAGAAGCATTGCGCGCCGTGCCACCAGTTTTTGAGCTTCCCCCTGAGGAGATGCGCAGCTCAGGTGATTACTCTGATCTGATGCCCACTGAGTTACAAGCACTAATGAAAGGTGAAGTGCCACTGCCACCTATACCATTGGCACAACCTGCTCCTCCAATAATTTTTGAATTGGAGAAAGAACCGCCCATTCCAGATCTGCCAGCACCTAGTGAAGAATTTAGTTTTGATCTGCCTGATGAAATACCAGTAAAAGAAGCGCCTTTACCATTAGCGACCAGTACGCCGATAGAAATATCTACGCCAACACCTGTGCCAGAGCCAACCACGGCTGTCTCTACGGCAGCATCTATGGCCGCTGCGCCAATGCCAGTGCCCCCTCCAATGCCTGTGTTGACTCCAGCAGTTGCAGACTCTGCGCCTGCTCCCACTAGTGAGGTGGCTCAACCTAGTGAAATACCTAACCAAGCGCCACCACTGGCAGCCGTAACACCTGTTGCCCCTGTGCTAACAATCACAAGTATTGAGCAGATACCGCAACATCTTATTGATGAGATTGTGCGGCGGGCAGTGACCAAAATATCTGAAGATGTTGTGCGTGAGATTGCTTGGGAAGTGGTGCCTGAACTAGCAGAACTGCTAATTAAGAAGCGCCTTGAGCAAAAATCTCTCGGTTAATGTCGCTATCCGGTTAATATTATTTTTCACCAAGATAAAATTCTTTTGTCAGTGCCGCGTAATTTTGCCGAGAATTTCGCCTTACTGGTCATCTGCAAAGGCGGCTTGCGTGAGTATTGTTGATAGGTTTGAATAAAAACTATGGAAATTCCCAAAACATATGCAGCAACAGAGATAGAGCATAAATGGTATCCTCTCTGGGAACAGCAAGGATATTTTGTCGCTCAAGCAAAATCAGATAAACCATCCTTTTGTATTGCTATCCCACCTCCTAATGTGACCGGCTATTTGCACATGGGCCATGCTTTACAACATACCTTGATGGATATGTTGACACGCTGGCGGCGTATGCATGGCGATAATGCACTCTGGTTGCCAGGAACAGATCACGCCGGTATCTCTACCCAAATAGTGGTAGAGCGGCAATTGGCTAAAGAGAATTTGACCCGTCATCAACTTGGACGTGAAGAGTTCGAACGACGAGTATGGGCTTGGAAAGAGCATGCTGGTGGCACTATTCAACGACAGATACGGCGTGAAGGCGCCAGTTGTGACTGGACACGTGAACGCTTTACGCTTGATGAAGGTCTTTCACAAGCTGTACGTGAAGTCTTTGTGCGCCTATATGAGGAAGGTTTGATCTATCGTGGCGCTTATATAGTTAATTGGTGCCCCAAAGATGAGACAGCGCTTTCCGATCTAGAAGCTCCTAAAGAAGAGGTCAAAGGCAAACTCTACCATATTGCTTACCCAATCAAAGACAGCAATGAGCATGTAGTAGTAGCAACCACACGACCAGAAACAATGCTTGGCGATACTGCAGTTGCGGTACATCCGGAAGACCAACGCTACCGAGCTTTCCATACTAAACGGGCAATATTGCCCATCGTTGGCCGCGAGCTACCTTTTATTACCGATGAAATTGTCGAGATGGATTTTGGTACTGGGGCAGTAAAAGTCACCCCTGCACATGATCCCAACGACTTCAAGATGGGACTTAAACACAAACTCTCACAGGTTGTTGTGATCGATAAGAAAGGTAGAATGACGGCGGCGGCTGGCGCTGAATTTGCCGGCTTAGATCGCTTTGAAGCTCGTAAACGTGTAGTTGAGAAACTTGAGCAACAGGGTCTACTTCTCAAGGTTGAAGACTACACCCATAAGGTGGGGCATTGTCAGCGTTGTCACACAATTATTGAACCGCTTATCTCTACACAATGGTTTGCCATTGTCAAACAGATGGCAGAAGCCGCCATTGCGGCAGTACGTGATGGTCGTACCAGATTTGTGCCGGAAAATTGGGCCAAGATCTACTTCGATTGGTTGGAGAATATTCAAGACTGGTGTATCTCTCGCCAACTCTGGTGGGGACATCGTATTCCTGCCTGGTATTGCCCTGAGGACCATATTACTGTTTCACGTGATACGCCAGCAGCCTGTACAACTTGTGGTAGCGTTGAGATAAGACAGGATGAGGATGTGCTTGATACCTGGTTCTCATCAGCACTCTGGCCTTTCTCAACACTTGGTTGGCCACAGCAGACCGAGGATCTTAAAACCTTCTATCCCACTACAGTGATGATTACTGGTTTTGATATCATCTTCTTCTGGGTTGCACGAATGATGATGTTAGGACTGAAATTTATCAAGGATGTGCCATTCCACTATGTTTTTATCACCGGATTAGTACGTGTAGAAGGCGAGAAGATGGCAAAGATGAAGGGCAATGTTATCGATCCACTTGATGTCTTTGATCGTTACGGTACAGATGCTGTGCGCTTTACATTGGCTAGTGCAGTAACGGGTGGTGCTGATGTTGATCTACAAATGATCAAACGTAAAGGTCCAGATGGTAGTGAAGTGCGCGAATATCCTAAGATGGAAGCAGCACGCAACTTTGCTAATAAAATCTGGAATGCATCCCGTTTTGTACTAATGAATCTGGCTGAGACTCGCTATAATGCAGCGGCATTTGAAGCTGCTAGTCTGCCTCGCTATGATCGCTGGATTCTCTCTAAGCTTAATCGTGCAATCCTTGAAGTTAATCTAGCGCTTGAGCAGTTCCGCTTCTATGATGCCACTCAGACACTCTATCACTTCTTCTGGGATGATTTTTGTGACTGGTACATAGAACTTTCTAAACCATTGGTAACCGCGAAAACCGTTACACCAGCAGTAACGGCGGCACGTGAGCGTATTATGTATGTACTGGAGAAGTCACTGCGATTACTCCATCCCGTAATGCCTTTTATCACTGAGGAACTTTGGCAACGACTCCCACATCAGGGTGAGACGATTGCTCTTGCAGCATTTCCTCTTACCGATATGGCTTGCATAGATGATACAGTAGAAGCACAGATGCGTACGATCATTGCGCTAATTACCAAAATCCGTAATGTGCGCTCAGAGATGAATCTACCTGTACTAGAGCTGCTTATCGTACGACTAGGCATCAAGGATGAGAACCTGCAACGATTAGTCAGCGAAAGTCAAGATGCGATACAGCAACTTGCTCGTGTCAAGGAACTCAGCGTGAGTGCTGAGTTGCCCAAGATCAAATCGGCGGCTCGTGCAGTGATCACCGGTATAGAGATTGCCATTCCGCTAGAAGGATTGATCGATCTAGAAAAGGAACGTGAGCGACTGAAGAAGGAGTTGAGCAAGATCGAAGCAGAGTTGGAGAAGCTTAATGAGCGACTCAGCAATCCTAACTTTGTCGAGCGTGCCCAACCAGAAGTGGTAGAGCAGGCACGGCTACGCCTAACTGATCTCACTACACAACGTATTACCATTGGTCAAACTTTGGAAGGTTTGTAATTTTGTAATCTGCAAATAAATGGATTGGACTTTTACTGGTGCGAATCGATAGGAATCTTCTTTACAATCTGATTGGCGATTTTCTTGATGAGGACTTAGGTCGTGGAGATATAACCACACAAGCAATCGTATCAGAGACGATACGTGGCCGTGGGCGCTTCTGGGCTAAACAGGATCTTGTTATTGCCGGCTTAGAGGTCGCTGAAGCTGTCTTTGTCTCACTTGCTCCTAATCTTGAATTAGAGGCTTTCGTTTATGAAGGTGAGCAAGTAAAAGCAGGCACAGAATTGGCTCGTCTGGATGGACCAGCAACAGTATTATTAGCGGGTGAGCGAGTAGCGCTTAACCTACTTCAACGTATGTCGGGAGTAGCTACTCTAACACGTAAGTATGTAGAGGCAGTGCGGGGTACAACAACACGAATTGTTGACACTCGCAAGACTATGCCTGGGCTACGTATGCTCGACAAGTATGCCGTATTGATGGGTGGCGCTAATAATCATCGCTTTGGTCTAGATGATGGCGTGCTTATCAAAGATAATCATATTGCGCTTGCCGGTGGCATCGAACCAGCCGTACGGCGCGCTCGTGAACAGGTTGGACATGTACATAAGATAGAAGTAGAAGTGAGTAATCTAGAACAGTTGGAGGAGGCACTTGAGACTGCTACTGATATCATAATGCTTGATAATATGAGCCCTGCGCTAGCGGCAGAAGCCGTACAGATAGTGCGGGGAAAAGAACGAGGGCGACATATAATGCTAGAAGCTTCCGGCGGTATTAGCCTAGAAAATGTTGCTGAATATGCACGTGCAGGCGTCGATCTGATCTCAGTGGGTGCGATTACCCATTCTGCGCCTGCTGTTGATATTAGTTTTAAGATCACGCCGGGAAGCTGAGCCATTCTGCCGAAAGGAATAAGGGTAAGTCTTATGATAGCCAGACCGACGCGTTTGCGATTCGAGGGTATTGAACGCAACATAGACGAGCAGAGTGGACAGTATGATATTGCTGTCAGGCTCTCCTTTGATGAGAAGATCTATAAAGGCCAATGCCAAGGTTATGTTAGTGAAAGCAACGAGTTGGAGTTGGTCGCCAGTGCCGCCCTACAAGCCGTTGAAGAGTTTGTACAGCAGCGTTTCCAATGCCGCTTGCTAGAGTTTGATCGTGTTAATGCGCTAGGAAAAGATCTCATTGTGCTGCTTATTAATATACGTTTCGATGAACGTGATCTGCAGATCTTTGGTAGCTGTCGAGCCAATAACGATCTGCTTGAGGCAAGTGCACGAGCTGCACTTGATGCAACTAACCGCTATGTGGAATTGGTGTTGGCCAATGATGGACCAACCATTGATAATTAACCTGAGATAATCAATCTTGAGAGTTTATCATTAGATTTCGCATGCTGAAGCGTGTTATTGAACCAAAACAGATTAGTGAACATCCATTACGCTATTTTACTGCTCGTGTACTCCATTTTGAAACGATTGACTCAACCAGCGCTTTCCTTAAAGAGCAAGCACAATATGCTAATCAGCAAAGCAGCCAGTTGATGGGATTGTGTGCGCTAGCAGAAGAGCAGACGGCTGGTTATGGACGAATGGGCCGGCACTGGCATTCACCACGTGGTGAAGGTTTCTATTTCTCTATGCTGCTCACCCCGCCTCTGGTTGCTAATAATGCGCCCCTATTAACACTAATGGCAGCAGTAGCGAGCGCAGAGGCGATTGTGGCCACGGGTGCGCGTGCACTTGATATCAAATGGCCTAACGATATCCTTATTGGTAAACGGAAGATTGCTGGCATTATTGCAGAAGCAAGCTTTGAAGAGCAGCAACTTAACTATGTTGTGCTTGGCATTGGGGTAAATCTTAACCAAAAGTATTTCCCGGCAGAACTTGATCGACGCGCTACTTCTCTCTATCTAGAGATACATAAGCGGATTGAACCAGCACAATTCCTTGCTGAACTGCTTGCCCGTATAGACCACTGGTATGGTGTGCTTATTTCGGCACCTGCTGGTATTGCCGAACGCTGGCAACATCTATCGAGTTTTGCCCAAGGAAGGCTGATTCAAGTGGAGCACCAAGGTCAGCATATATGCGCACGCACTTGTGGGCTAGAACCTAGTGGTGCACTGCGTGCACAGACCGCTGATGGTCAGCTATTGGTACTCTATGGTGGTGAAGTGACGGAATGGGAGGAGTAATACAATGCTGTTTGTGCTCGATGTTGGCAATACCAATACTGTGCTAGGCGTCTATCAGGATGAAACACTGGTAGCACGCTGGCGGCTTACCACCGAGCGTGAGCGTACCGTTGATGAGTATGGCATACTCTGTCGCAATCTCTTCACCATTGCCCAACTTGATCCAACTGCAATTGACGCAATTGCGATCTCATCGGTAGTACCGCCCCTTAACTTTACTCTCTATAAGATGGCGACTACCTATTTCAATACTGAGCCACTCTTTGTTGAGCCTAGTAAGAATGCTGGTATCAAAATTCATTATGATACTCCTCAAGATGTTGGTGCCGATCGTGTTGTCAATGCGGTAGCAGCCTATCATAAATATGGCGGTCCCTGTATTGTGGTAGATTTTGGTACTGCTACTACTTTTGACGCTATCTCTGAGCAAGGCGACTACCTAGGCGGTATTATCACACCAGGAATCGCAATATCTTCGGAAGCACTTTTCCTTAGAGCCGCACGATTGCCACGTGTACAGATCCGACGACCTGAACGAGTAGTAGGCACCTCAACGGTAGCAAGCATACAGTCGGGCCTATATCATGGCTACATTGGCCTAGTCGATGGAATTCTTACTAAGATGATTAGCGAACTTGGTCCACAAAAGACCATCGTAGCTACAGGGGGACTGGCACCTTTAATTGGTAAAGGCTCAGAACTGATCTCTGAGATTGATGACAACTTACTCTTAGAAGGACTTCGGCTGATCTATGAACGTAACCGAACAGAACCCAATCACTACAGCCACCTACATCTGGATAGGCAAGCTTGACAATGATTATGGCCTCACTTACCATCGTCGTTTGTCGAGTACAATAGCATCGATTATCATAAAAGTATAAGCGCCTATCTCAACACGGGGAAAGCTAGGGTGGAAAGTCTCCGAATAGTACTGGCTGCTTCAGAGGTTGTACCGTATGCGAAGACGGGCGGACTGGCCGATGTGGCCGGGGCGCTCCCCAAAGCACTGGCTCAACTTGGCCATGATATCGCAGTAATAATGCCCTATTACCGCACGATCAAGATTGGCGAGCGGATTATAGATGATCTTGATGTGCCTTTCCTAGGTACATTAAAACGTAGTTCAGTACGGTTTGAACGTAGCGCCAATGTACCAATCTACTTTATTGAACAGGATGACTATTATGGCCGTGACCAGTTCTACGGTGAGCGTGATGATATTGAACGCTTTGCCTACTTTAGTCGAGCTACCCTAGAATTGATACGCCGGTTAGGTCGCGCGCCTGATGTGATCCATTGTAATGATTGGATGACTGGGCTTATCCCTGTCTATCTACGTACTAATTACGCTACTGATCCCTATTACACTCAGACCGCAACAATCCTGACAATTCATAACCTTGCTTTTCAAGGTATGTTTGATGCGAATGCGTTGTCCCTCTTTGGCCTTGATCCTGGCCTCTACTATGGTCCGCGTGGACTTGAGTTTAGTGGCTCGGCTAGCACCCTCAAGGGCGGTATACTTTATGCAGATGCAATCACTACTGTAAGCCGTCGCTATGCTGAAGAGATACAGACACCCGACTATGGCTTTGGCATGAATGCGCTACTTAGTGAGCGCCGCTATTCACTTATTGGTATTCTCAATGGTATTGATATAGATGAATGGAATCCAGTTACTGATCCTCATATACCTGCCCGCTACTCGATTGATGATTTAAGCGGCAAGCGGATCTGCAAACAAGAATTACTTAAACGCTACCTCTTACCAGAAGATCTTGACCGGCCTTTGATTGGAGTGATCTCGCGTATGACAGATCAGAAAGGCTTTGATCTGATTATGCAGATTATCGATCGCATCCTTGAGACACCGGCCAATTTTGTCTTATTGGGCTCAGGAGCAGATGTCTATGAGCGCTATTTTCAAGCGGTACGTGATAGCCGACCTGACCGAGTTGGTGTATACTTTGGCTTCAACAATGCGCTTGCACACCAGATTGAGGCAGGCTGTGACATCTTTTTAATGCCATCGTATTACGAGCCCTGCGGCTTGAATCAGATGTACAGTCTGCGTTATGGCACAGTTCCGATTGTACGTGCCACCGGTGGCTTGGATGATACAGTAGAGAACTTTGACCGTGCCCGTCGTCAGGGTAATGGCTTTAAGTTCTATGATTATCGTGCTGATCAACTGCTTGAGCGCATTTATGAAGCATTGATTGCTTATGCTGATCAGGAGGTCTGGCGGCAGTTAGTAATCAATGGAATGAAACAAGATTTCTCCTGGGAGAATTCAGCCAGGAAATATGCTGATGTCTATCGCGCTGTGCGTAGACAATGGGCGGCATCTGGTTAAACGGCAACCAGGCAAGCGAGTATTATCTTATTTGAATTGACTTATGGAGGTTTATATTCATGGCGGGTAATGTTATGGAGATCACCGACGGTAATTTTGAGAAGGAAGTATTATCTTCAAAAGTCCCTGTGCTTATCGATTTCTGGGCAGCCTGGTGCGCCCCTTGTCGTATGCTGGCGCCGGTTGTCGAGGCAGTTGCTAAGGATTATGATGGCAAAGCAAAAGTCGGCAAGCTGAATGTTGATGAGAATAATGAGATTTCCGCAAAGTTTGGCATTAAAGGCATTCCCACTCTGATCCTTTTTAAGGGCGGCGTTGAGCAGGAACGCGTGGTAGGAGCGACAACCAAGGATAATATCACCCGCATGCTTGATAAGTATCTTGGTTAATAGTGAGCAACCCTATCCCAACGGGCGGTTCTTCGTCAGGCTGGCGTAGAACCTGCAGTTAGCACATGAGAAAAGTTATTGTCGTCGTTGGTACGCAATGGGGGGATGAGGGAAAAGGCAAGATCGTCGATCTCCTCACACCCCATTTTGATATTGTTGCCCGCTATCAAGGCGGACACAATGCTGGACATACAGTAATAGTAGGAGATCGCCGCTTTGTTTTGCGGCTGATCCCTTCGGGTATTCTACACTCTCTTAAGACCTGTATAATTGGCAATGGTGTAGTAATAGATCCTGTGGCATTGCAATCCGAGATCGATGAATTGCGTGCTGTTGGTATAGAAGTCAATGACCGACTCTGGATCAGCAATCGTGCACACCTGATCTTGCCTTACCATCGTGCTATTGAGAAAGCCAGTGAAGAAGCCCTAGGAGATGAACGAGTAGGAACTACCCTACGAGGTATCGGCCCTGCTTATGAAGACAAAATTGGTCGAAACGGCTTACGTGTAGGTGATCTCTCTGATATTGAGGCTTTCCGCCGTAAAGCACTGGCAAACTGGGCGGCTGTAAACCATCAACTAACATCACAACAGCCTATCTCAGAGACAGGGGACCACGAATCTTACTTCCATTATGCTACCAAACTCAGCCCTTTTATTAAGGATACTGCCTATTACCTGAATGCTGCTATTAAAGCAGGAAAAAATATCCTCTTGGAAGGCGCACAAGGTACCATGCTCGATGTTGATCATGGTACCTTTCCTTATGTCACTTCTTCAAATTCAACCGTGGGTGGAGCAATTACTGGGACAGGGTTGGCGCCTAGCCATATCAGCGGGGTGTTAGGCATTACAAAAGTCTACACCACACGTGTTGGTAGTGGGCCATTTCCCACTGAATTGACAGATCGTACTGGCGAATACCTACGTGAACGTGGCAACGAGTATGGTGCTGTTACAGGGCGGCCACGCCGTACTGGTTGGTTTGATGCTATTGCAGTACGTTATAGTGTGATGATCAATGGTATTAGTTCGCTTGCCCTCACCAAACTCGATGTCTTAGATGAACTAGACGAGATCAAAGTTTGTGTAGGCTATCGGCTGCGAGGTGTAGAGATTAAAGAGATACCATCAACAGCCGCGCTCTATTCGCAAGTTGAGCCAATCTATCGTACTATTCCTGGTTGGCAAGAGAGCACACTGCGCATTAAAGAGTATGATCAACTACCGGTACGTGCACGCGACTACCTGAACCTACTTTCCGATCTTGTCGAATGCCCTATTGGTCTGGTTTCAACCGGACCAGAACGGGAAGAGACCATCTTTCCAACTCAAAGCTTGATACATAGCTGGTTCAATGGGTAATAAGCTCTCCCCATACCTTACTATCTCCCAACTTTGTAGCATCAATTTGCTTAAATTTGACGTAGAAACATTTGATCGTGTAGCTTCTTTGAGAATGATAACCAATAATTAGTGAAGCCATTGGCAATTAAAGCTGTAAAAATAGGCATAGAGAGGTTCGCGTGCTTGCCTGCTGGCTGAGGTTGCCTATATCTCAAGATAGCTCTTAATATTTATAAAGGCGCGAGTAGCCTAATATCTAAGGGTACATTCTTTCCGTATGAAATTTGATGTGATCGTGATCGGAGGCGGACTAGCTGGTAGCGAAGCGGCTTGGCAGGCAGCACGTTTCGGCGCGCAGGTCAAACTCTATGAAATGCGCCCACATATCAGCACGCCAGCACACACAACCGATAAATTGGCTGAGATTGTCTGTAGCAATTCGCTTAAATCTGACGAGCCTGGTACGGCTCCTTATATGCTCAAAGAGGAGTTACGGCGTGCAGGCTCGCTGCTATTGGAAGTAGCAGCAGATACTCGTGTACCTGCAGGTGCTGCGCTGGCGGTAGATCGTGAAGCTTTTTCTGCCAAGGTAACCGCAAGACTCTCACAGATACCTAACATTACCATCATACGCGAAGAGGCGAGAGAGATTCCTGATAGTGGTCAAGTGATTATTGCTACTGGGCCACTCACCTCGCCACAATTTTCTCAAGCGATTGCCCAGCTTACCAGCGCAAGCCAGCTCTACTTTTATGACGCAATCAGCCCTGTTGTTGATGCTGATACAATCAATTATGATGTTGTCTTTCGGGCTGCACGTTATGACAAAGGGGGCGCCGATTATCTTAATTGTCCATTCGATAAAGAGCAGTATGATATCTTTTATGATGCTCTTACTACTGCCGAGTCGGTACCGCTAAAAGAATTTGAACAGACAATCTATTTTGAGGCCTGTTTGCCAATTGAAGAGTTGGCGCGCCGTGGTCGTGATACATTGCGTTATGGACCTATGAAGCCGGTTGGGTTGGTAGATCCTAAAACTGGCCAGACTCCTTATGCAGCCGTGCAGCTACGTCAGGAGAATCTTATGGCCGATAGTTACAACCTGGTAGGCTTTCAGAACCATCTCAAGTTTGGCGAACAGAAACGTGTGCTGCAGATGATACCGGGCTTAGAGCAAGCCGAATTCATCAAATATGGCCAGATACATCGCAATACTTATATTAACGCGCCAGCAACACTAAATGAGTTATTACAAGTGAAGAGTGATCCGCGTATCTATTTTGCTGGACAGATATCGGGTGTAGAAGGTTATGTCGAATCGATTGCTACTGGACTGGTAGCTGGCCTTACTGCCGCACTCTCTGCACAAGGCCAGAATCCTTTGCCTTTACCATATGAAAGCGCAATTGGCAGCCTGCTGAACTATGTCGCTAACTGCGAAGTGCGACCTTATCAGCCGGCTAATATCACTTTTTCGCTTTTGCCGCCGCTTGCACCTGCTGAGCGCGGCAAGATTAAACAGAAGGCTGAGCGTAAGCGGCGACAGGTGCAGATCGGGCTAGCAGCCTTTGATCAATGGTGGCAGCAGATATGTTCACTTGCTCGTGTCCACTCACTCTAAAGATAGTGAAATAGCAACATGGTTAAACGATCAGTTTCCCCTCTTATTCTGCTTTTTCTTCTATTTGCTGTAATGGCAGTAGCGCAACGCCCTACTTCTACACCACAGGAAGAAAGCATTATTAAAATCAGAGCAGATCTGATAACTGTACTCGTCTCTGTTACTGACCAACGTGGCCAATTGATCAACTCACTTGGCAAAGATGATTTCGAACTAATCGAGAATAGCACTACACAAGAGATCGTGACATTTGGTCGTGAAAATTCATTGCCATTGCAGTTAGTGCTACTCTTTGATGTCAGTTCGAGTGTAAAACCTCGTCTTAAGTTCGAGCAACAGGCAGCGACAAAATTCTTCAAGGATATATTACGACCTATTGATCGTGCTGCGCTACTTAGCTTCAGCCATGACGTGATGGTAGAACAGGATTTTACCAGCAATGTGGAAGCATTAGTAAATGCCACACGTTCACTCAAGGCAAAAGGCGGTACTGCCCTCTATGACGCCATATATCTTGCTGCTCAACGTCTTGAGAAAGGACCTGGTCGTCATGTGATTGTGATCATTTCGGATGGTGCCAACACGATCAGCAAGACGACGCTTGAGTCCGCACTACGAATGACAGAGCGGGCCGATGCTGCGATTTATGGGATCTATACAGCGACAAGACTACTAGACGAGCGTGATCCTTATGTCATACATGGTGATCAGGAACTACAACAGATCTGTG
The DNA here is from genome assembly GCA_040758525.1 of Acidobacteriota bacterium. GTDB lineage: Bacteria > Acidobacteriota > Blastocatellia > Chloracidobacteriales > JADJPF01 > JBFLVQ01. Next base: position 8,948 of record JBFLVQ010000005.1, on the reverse strand, counting down.
AGCGCACAGGCGGCGAGGTATTCTTTCCCAATAATATTAATGACCTAAATGATATCTTCGCACAGCTTGCCGCGGTGCTACGCGCGCAATATGCGCTTAGTTACTATTCAAAGAACGATCAACGTGATGGCACTTATCGCACTCTTAAGATCAATGTAAAAGATGCTAATTTGAAAGTACGTACACGCAAGGGATATTATGCGCCTAAAGACTAAGTTGAAACCGGCGCAGCGATAGAGAGCTGGACTATGCAAGAATACTTGGAGAAGTTTCTTGAACATCTTATGTATGAGCGCAATGTTTCTGAGCATACATTGCGTAATTATCGTATCGATCTAGAGCAATTTTACGACTATCTTGCACCCACGGACAAAGATGGTAATCGGCGTAAAATTGATATACGTCAGATTGATAACATCACAATCCGCGAGTTTATTGCCTCGCTCTACCAGCAGAAGAAAAAGAAGGCTTCGATTGCACGCAAACTTGCTACTTTGCGCACTTTCTTCAAGTACCTTTGTCGTGAAGGGGTGTTAGAGGTTAACCAAGCACGCCTAGTCTCTTCACCAAGGCTGGACAAGAAACTGCCCAATTATCTTACTGTTCAAGAGATGATGCGGTTTCTTGAGATGCCTGATGCTGAGACAGTATTAGGTAAGCGTGATCGTGCCATTATGGAACTGCTCTATGGAGCAGGCTTGCGTGTTTCTGAATTGGTTAGCTTAACTCTCAATGATATAGACTTCCAAAATCTCTCTGTGCGTGTAAAAGGCAAAGGGCGTAAGGAGCGGATCGTACCATTTGGTGAGCATGCGCGTATGGCAATTGAGACCTATCTAGGTGTGCGTGGACAACTGCTTGCAGAAGCTGCTGATGAGGTACGGGAACCGTTAATACTTTTCCTTAACTATCAAGGCACACGTATCACAACACGTTCAGTAGGGCGTATGATCGACAAATATATTAAGCAATGTGCTGATATGCATCATATTAGTCCGCATTCACTACGCCATTCTTTTGCTACTCACCTGCTTGATGCGGGAGCAGATCTACGCTCTATACAAGAATTGCTTGGCCATGCACGACTCTCTACGACACAGCAATATACTCATGTCTCTATGGAGAAGATTTTTGAGGTCTATGATAAGAGCCACCCTAAAGCCTGATAGAGACTGTTTTTATTATTGACAGCCGTTTCACCAAGTTACTACACTGTCAGCAACTACCGGCCATTTGGCAATTTCTGCAACTAACTGTCAACGGGGATAGTAGCTTTGACTGTTGAAGAGTTCTTAGATCGCCTAGAAGATGATATACGGCGACTCAAAGTCGAATTTGATATCTATTTCAACGGTGGCACCAAGCGACCACCTTATGAAACCAAAGGGCGTGTGGAATCGATTATCAAACGGCTTTATGATGATCGCTCAATGACTTTTGCACAACGCTACCGCTATAACAGCCTGGTAGCGCGTTTTACCTCTTTCCGTGAACTATGGCGGCGTAATATACAAGCGCTAGAAGAAGGCCAGAATATCAATGCAGGTCTGGCTGGAACATTCTCAGAACGCCCCAGTAGTGCTGGTGCGGCTGGCTATATATCACCGCCACCACAGCCTGCGCGTTTTGCTCCTATTACAGTTAACTGTGCTGATCCACAAAGAGAAATTGATAAAGTAATTGCGCTTTATAACAGTGTGCTAGATGCAAAAAAGCAATGTGGCGAATCAACCGATAAACTCTCCTTCGAGCAATTTCATAAGATCATTATTACTCAGAGCACCAAACTAAAAGCTCAATTACAGTGTGGAAGCATCAATTTTTCTGTTGAAGTTGAGCAAGGACAGGTTAAGTTCAAAGCTAAAGGCGGTAAGTAATCTAAAAATTTTGCCCTAGTGAAATTTATCCACTAGGGCAAGTAATCTTGTTGGCACTAATGTACCATCAGATTTTGATGACGTTTTCGGCCTGCGGTCCTTTTGGTCCTTGAGTGATCTCGAATTCGACCAATTGTCCCTCTGCTAGGGACTTATAGCCATCCTCTTTGATCGCCGAGTAATGTACGAAAACATCGCTACCACCCGGCTGCTCAATGAATCCATATCCTTTACTGTTATTGAACCACTTCACTTTGCCTTTGGTTCTCAATACTGACACTTGATCTTTCCTCCTCTTACATTATTAGGTGTGGCACAAATTCCCCTGCAGAAGGCCCGGCCGTTTGTCGTCAACAGGAGTTGGGCACGAGTAAGCAAAACAGCCGCCCAGAAAGCATTTTCTCTGCTTACTGAAGCGGCCAACCGGTTAAAACTCGTTCCCGATGTATAGCTGAACTGCACAAAACAAACTACCCAAAAACCCAAACTTACGCGAAAGAACTGCGTCACACTAACTTTGGCGCGTATAGTATCCGGCCTCTCCTCACCATGTCAAGAAAAAAAATGTATTTAACCATTATCAGTAAAATTGTTAGCTTACCATTAATTGCTTATTTCCCTGAAAAAGTGCGCTATTACCCTGCTTTTGCAGCCAAAAATTGACAATATTTTTATTTTTGTGCCGGCGCTGTTGCCCCCTGTACTGCCGGGGGTGGACTAGCACGTAACACACCTACCGCACGTCGTTCAGGTTGAAAATAGGCTTGTACCACACGACGCATATCCTCTTTTGTGACCGTCTGAAACTTTTCTGTAAGATTGTCGATATCTGCGGCTGAAAGGCCAAAGAAGACTTGTCGGGCATAAGCAATGGCACGATTACCATGTTTATGCAATTCATCTAGTGCCGCTGCCGCCGCACAATTACGACCTGCCTCAATCTCATCATCAGCAAATGGTGCCGCCGCCAAGCGACGGAACTCTTCTTCGACTAGTGTGCGAGCACGCTGTTCCTGATCAGGGACAGAACTGATATAGATCAACAATGAACTACGCTGTTGACGCATCTGTGTCTTGACTGCTACATCGAAGCTAAGCTCCTGTTGTTGCAGATTGGTAAGTAGTCTCCCACCTGGCCCAGCCACAATCTGATGGAAAACTTCAAAGGCATAAGTATCAGGACTCTTTCCTTCTGGGCCGCTAAAGCCGATCACTTGAGTTGTTTGACGACGTTCACGCTGTTCTACCTGATCGGAAGCAGCATTCTTTGCTGCTACTACCGGCACAGTAAGAGTTTTATCGATATCACGACGAGGGAAGCCGTCGGCAAGAAATCGGCCTACTAGCGCCGACCCTTCTGTATCGCCAACAATCACAACGAGTGGCAAATGCCGCTTAACACTACGCTGATACCATTCACTGATATCATTTTCAGTCAACTTCTCGATCGAATTATCAAGCCCGAATTGTGGCAAGCCATAAGGGTGTATCCCATAGAGTGCGCTATGCAACAGTTGTTCTGGACGATGTCGTCCATCATCACGTAAAGCCCGTGTTGCTGCGACTAGACTGGCTTTCTCACGTGCAAATTCGCCTTTGTCAAAAGCAGGCGATTCGATAATATCGATCAACATCTTCATAGCCTGTTCGCTATTACGTGAGAGTACCTCTAAGGTATAACCAAAGAAATCTGGCTCATTGACAATCTTCAATTCCCCGCCTAATTGTTCTAATACCATCGCCATCTCTGTACCATTCTGGCGCTGTGTGCCACGTAACATCGTACGTAACATCAATTCAGTGATACCAGAATTGGCTTGATTCTCTAGTAATCGGCCACCTAGAAAATAGACTCCCACTGCCAGCAAAGGACGGGACTGATCTTCACGCACAAAAGCGCGCGGTCCACGCAAGGTTGAGAAATCTCTTACTGGTTGCGGTTGTAATTCCAGTATAAAACCGCCCTCAGTCTCCTGTTCACGTCGTTCACGCCCTTGCTTGGCTACAATAGTCTCAGGTGCAGCAACAATCTCATCCTTCTCAACAATCTCCTTATGAGTGCGTGGCACAAGCACATTGATAAATGCCTCGAATCGTTCTGGGGTGTAGTTTGGATCACCACCAGCGATACGTGGTGGCGCATTACGAGGTTCATACTCATGCACAACCGATCTATTAAATATAAAATACTGCGCAGCAAGCTGTTGGATCTGTTCGCCATTGACGGTATTGATACGTTGTAAGTAGGTATCGAAATTCTTATACCCGCCTCTTGCCTCCCAGAAAGCCAACTGGCCAGCCAGTTCTGTAAGACTCATAGTGCGATCGTAATACTGTTTCTCCAGTAGCGATTTGGCACGTTGTAGTTCGCCTGGCGAAGGGATAACACGTCGTATCGTCTCAATCTTCTCTAAGAGCGCCTCTTCAGCCTTTACCAGTCGATCAGCATTAACTTGCATCTGAAAGACGAAGAGCCCACCTTTATTTGTCACAATATAGTCAGCAGCTACACGAGAAGCAAAAGAGGGCTCAATAAGCGCTTGTGGCAGTAGCGCACCTCGTCCCTTAGTAAGCAGTGTGCGTAGTACTTCAAAGACTCCTGCCTCTTTCTCCTTTACTCCTGGCACACGATAACCAACAGAAACGACGGTTTGATTCAGATCTCCCTTCTCAGAGAGATAACGTACATGACTGCTACCTTCTAAAGCACTACCAGCAGTAACTGTGGGAGTCTCGCCAGCAGTCATTGCTCCTAGAAACTGCTGCGTAGCCAATCGTACTTGATCGGCCAGCACATCCCCAACAACCGACACAATGATATTATTGGCGCGATAGTAACGATCATAGAAAGCCTGCGCCTGTTCTTTGCTAACCAGTCTCTCTTCCACCGGTGAAAGCGCCTCTGATCCAGCGGCGGCAAAAGCAGCCTGTTGGACGCGTTGATGGCTGTAGCTCAATGGATCATCAAGTTTAAGCCGATCATCCTGAGCTACCAATTTAGCTGCACGCAACACCTCTTCAACAGTGAAGCTACGTTGTTGTATGTTTTTGAACTGAAGCTCTAATAGCTTGATAAATTTATTTGCCGATCCCAGTAATGAGAAGGTGGTCGCTTCATAGTCGGTCTGGTTCTTTAATACTGCCCCTTGAGTTCTTGCCTGACGCAAAGGATCCTCACCACCACGACTCGCACGCGATTCTGCTAGTAGCCGCCCTACCACACGCGCAACACCTACCTGCGCTTCTGGTTCATTGGCCGTACCCACTTTTACATAAACAGTAGCAGCAGCAATAGGACTAGAATGATCCTCACGAACGATCAGGGTGATGCCATTTTTGAAGAGATATCGTGAGGTTACCCCAGCATGCTCCTCTTTTATGATTGCCGCACCTGATGGCACCATTACCCGCCCAGGAGTAGGATTACTAGTATTTTTATTCTTGTTATCAGACTCCGGTACTTTTGATATTGGTTGTTTGGCGGGTGGGGTATTAGAGCGTGGGGGCTCATTACGAGGTCTTTGCCGACCACTCTGTGCGCTAGCAGGAAGGCACAGAGAGACAATAAAGAGAAAAGCGAGCGAGAAGGCGAAGAGATTACAATTCTTGCTAGACATAGTTACCTTACATCTAAAAGAGGCTGTTTAGTTGATAAAACCAAGGTTAAAAGGCAGTCGAATATTCTGGCAAACCGTTCCTAAGATTCTCGTTTATTGTCTCCGGTTGCTTATCTGGAAGAGGTACAACGGCATTGCCAAAATTTTTGCGCATCATCACCGAAGCTTCTGCACGCGACATTGTTAAATCGGCAATCAATTGATTGCCCTTATGAGAAACCGCCAAATGTGAGAGTAGTGCTGCAGCATCCTGATTACGCAGACTCATCAAGAGGCGCAACCCTGCTAGTTGTTGGCCAAAGGTAATGGAAAGCTCCTCTGCCTTTACAGCATTAGGAGCAAAGCCAGCAATTTTAATAGATGCCTGTTCATGGTTTAGATCTAGTGTGGCAGTTGTGGTACTGAGTATAGCCAGTGGCATCAAGGCATGTGATTCACTGATGGCCTGACCTATATTAATTGCCGCCGTGTCGATCTGCTGTGAGCCAGAGGATTTCAATATATGTATGTTATCGAGCGAGCCATCCGGCTTTACTTCAAAGCCTAATGTAATAGAGAAGACGGTATTCTCAATATCGAGTCCACCATTTTTATAAACTGCATAAACCTTACCAACAATATCGCGAATCGGTCGTGCATTAATTAGGCCAAAGCGTGGCTGTTGTGTAGGCATTTGTGGCTCACTTGTGGCAGTATCTTCTGTCTTATCTGATTCGTTTTCAGCAGTTGTTTCCGTCTCTTGAGAGTCTTCTTGGTCTCTCTTCTCAGCCTCTTTTTTCTTCTCTTCTTCCCGTTGTTTGCGACGAGCTTCAGCACGCGCTTTTCGTTTCCGCTCCTCCTCTGCACGTGCTTGTTCAAGCTTCTCTAACTGATCAAGCGGCACAACAGGGCCAGGCTGAGGTAGCAATTGCAGTGGATACTTGAGTGGTTTGGCAATTTTTGTCAGCTCTATCCATTTCACCTCATTATAGGCTTCATCAACAAAGTCCATCTCTGTGAAAGGAGCAAACACACCCTGATAGAAGATCCAGGCAAGAATAGAGATGTGTGTGAATAATGAGGCGAGAATGCCCAATCCGCGTTTATGTCGTTGGAAAAAACCCTCTTGTTGGGAAGAATTCTCTGGCTCTGCGGTAGTCTGATAGATGTAATTATGAATAAGCTCCATAGCGCCTCACGAAAACCTGGTCATAAATGGCTAACGTCCAGAGGCTTAGATGCTATAAGTATACTACCTGGTTGTGGCTCTGCAAACAACCTTTGGATAGGCCGGTAGCAGCAAGCACTATCACTATCGATACTTCATCCTGCACATGTTAGAATTTTACCGTCTGCCTAGGCAGCTGAACCTTGAGTTAGTTACATCAAACCAATATTTTCCGCTAGCGCTTTATTTTGAAGGAAAGACCATGTTTAGCAGAATATTCTCTCTTCTTTCTATCCTTTTAATCTTTATCTTTACGGCTTCTCTGCCAGCTCAGCTTGGCACATCAACCCATTCCTCTGTGCATGCCCAATCTGGTCGCCAACCAGAAAAGAAGAAGCAGCAACAGGGCGATGGCGAAGTGATCGAAGAGAAAGGACCTACCATCAAGGTTGAAACTAGTCTTATCAACTTAGATGTAGTCGTCCACGACAAAAAGACTGGAGGTATTTATCAAGGTCTTAAACCTGGCAATTTCATCATCTATGAAGATGGGGTAAAACAGGAGATAACCAATTTTGCCGCTTCTGAAGCTCCTATAACACTGGTGATGATCTTAGAATATAGTCGCCAGATCAGTTTTATTCGTGGTGAGATTATCAACCCCGCTGGGCAATTCGTGACCCAATTTGTACGTCCCAAAGATCAGGTCGCGATTATTGCTTATGACATACGCCCGGCTGTGCTTAATGATTTTACTGATAATCCCAGCCAGCTTGCCGCTAGTGTTGGCCTACTGCTGCGAAATGTCCCAACCTTTAGTGAAAGCAATCTCTTTGATGCAATCACCTTTGTGATACAGGGCGGTAAGTTAGACAAAGAGGAGTATGGGGGTCTATTAGAAGTAGAAGGACGTACTGCGATACTACTGATTAGCTTAGGAATAGATACTTTTAGCAAAACCACTTTCGACAAGACATTTAAGCTAGTAGAAAATGCTGGCATTCCTATCTATACCATAGGAGTAGGCAACCTCTTCTACAAATTAAATGAGGATCGCCTTTCGTCAGAGGCAAGACTCAATTTTCTCCAATCTGCTAATCAGCTCAGAGCCTTTTCAGAACGTTCTGGAGGTCGATTCTTCCCCGTCACTTTTGAAGGCGAGATTCCCTCAACCTTGAAAGCGATCTCAGCATTGCTGCGCAATCAATATAGCCTAGGCTATGTTCCTACCAATACACGCCGAGAAGGTAAAAAACGTAAGGTAGAGATTGAGGTTGATGTGAATGGGGATGGTAAATCAGATAATAAGACGCTGGTAGTGCAATACCGAAAAACCTATCAAGAACCGAAAAACTAGTTACCCTAAGCCCAATCCTTCATTTACGACGTAAAGTCGGCGGGGTTGGGCCTTCTTTATCAATAGCTTTATCACCAGTCTCAGGCAAAGAGACATCTTCTGTGGTAAGATTCTCATCTCCTTGCAGCAAGATACGTCCTCGAATTAGATCCAATCGGCGGTTGACATCTTCTACCTGTTCATTGAGACGTCGTTGTTGGGGTTCCAGACGCTGACGCTCAGCACGCACCTGATCAAGCTCTGCTTGCAACTCAGCCCGTACTATCCGTTCACCTTCGATTCGGTTGAGAATATTACGTGCTGCCAATTCCCCTGATATATTGCTTAAGCGTTTCTCTAAATTGGCTTCACGAGCAGTTAAGTTGCGCAACTGACTCTCTACACCAGCAAGTTTATCATCCAGTTTTTCTGCATGTCCCTGCTCTATCTGTAACAACAACACATCAAGCATACGGCGCTGGCTTGCATGCAGGCGACGTATCTCCTGTGTCAACTTACGTACCTCTGCGGCAAGATCATCACCAGGCTGGGCTTGCCTAAAAGTAGTAATAGTTTGACCGTTGGTCTTATCTTGTAAGGCGAAGAGCCAGGCATTGGTATCAATAAGCGGGGCGCTAAGGATAAATAGTGCTGTTACCAACAGTCGCTTATTGAGTGTCATGACAATACTCCCTGTTATTAAACTTGTATAATTACTTGAACCCATCAAAGCCAGAAAAGTTTCAAAAGAAGTTTTCCGCACTTTCGCTATCAAACCTAATGCCAAAAACGAAAAAGACTGGCAGATCGATCAATATAAAGCCGGCCGGCCTGTCTTGAATTTCCCTATTGGTTGGGCTACCCTTAAAATTTGCAATATTTTGCAGATTTTACTCTTGGGAAAAAGACAATGATTAGCGGACATGAAGTTAGACAAAAATTTTTGGAATTCTTTGCCCAACATGGTCATC
>JBFLVQ010000004.1:0-47956 GCA_040758525.1 Acidobacteriota bacterium | reverse complement strand
AAGCAGAACTACTTGAGGAACTACGGTTGAATGAATCCTTCCTACATCAAATAATGGGCGCACCTAGGCCAAAATATAAGGTCTTCTTTTTTACTGAATGTTCAGTAGACAGTCGCTACCTTGCCTCGCTAGAGCGCGAGGGGGTACGTGCGCTGATCTTCCCACATCTAGACTCAGAGAAGATGCACTATCAGGTCTCGGATTCAGAGTATGATTATGTGCATCGCGCTTTTCGTATCGGCAACCATATGGTAGCTTTGCCACGCCATTTTCCCGTCTCACAGGAGATCTGGCGACCTATTACCCGCTGGCATCATGAGGGCGTACGTAATCAAGGTTTCCTAATAGGAGAATATGCTGTCTTTGACAGCGAATATCGTAATGATCAGTATCTATCTTTCCCGATCGACAAACAGCAGGCTATCGCAGAGTATACAGAAGTACTGCGACAGGCCATTACAGCAGCGCCAGATGGTGGTCTTATTCTTTATATACAGGATTTGGAGTTAATGGATTTTGGTGATGCCGCCTTCCAGATCCTTGCTGCCGCTTGGCCACAAGTGATCAAAGAACTGGTGAATGAGATTGAGATCCAATTCGTTTCTCCTGATCAGTATCTAGACCTTACGTTTGGTGGACAGTTGCCAGATGCGTATGTGAAGTTTCAGCGTGCCTCTTGGGCACCCGAAATACGTGTGTTATTACGCTCTGACGGACATTACCCACCACTGGGCACTGGCAATTACAAAGGAGTGAATATAGTTGAGCAGGTCTTTAAGCGTTACCCATTCATCTATTGGGATACGGGCCGCTTCCTTACCGAACCGTTTGACTGGATACTAGAGTCTTTTGGTTACAGCCTGCTTACTAACATTAACAGTAAAGTGCTCTCTGACCTTAATTATGAACTCCAGCGATTACCTCCTGAGAAACAACTGCCGCTACACTTACGACTGATGAAGCGTGCCTGCAATTGGGGTTGGCAAGTTGATGAAGGACGGGCAAAATGGCCTTACCTACATGGCATACAGATCGCGGAACTACTACAACTGCAACTACAGCTCTACCCACTATTGCGACCTAAGCCACGCCGTCCGCTTGATGAAACGCTTTTTACAGGTTTGGAGCGAGTTTTAGAAGGTTTCTTAGATACCCGTATAGGATATCTAACCTTTGGACTCTCTCGTCAACAGGATGAACGTGGTATCGATATTGACGCGGGACTTAAACAGCTTGCCTATGCTCGTGATCTACGTGAGCGTGCAGCATCTGCTGCACGCTCTGCACAGGCACTACACACAAAACTGCTTGAGAAACCCCATGACCGCTTATCCTGGCAGCAGTTTATCGAACAGATGAAGGAATACTGTCTGTTTGTCTTTCTCTGTTACGATCACCTGCAGCAGACTTGGGGAACAAGTCCAGATACCAACTTCCTTGTTCAGGCAATGTATCGCTACTTATATGATATCTACCCACCCAAATTCCCACAGATCTTTGATGATCTGCAGGCTAGTGAAAAGGTGGTAGCACGCAGCCAGGCAGTAAAGTAGTAACTGGTAAGAAGAGATTAAAAGCGGTGTTAAGACCATCATCTTAGCACCGCTTTTATGTTAATATTGCTGAGGGTTGGATCTACGCTTCTAAAAGCACTCCCTCATTTCTGAAAAGTTACTGAACACCGTGGAATCAAGGGTCGTATTGCCAGTAAACTGAGGTAAAAATATAGTATGTATTGTCCATCTTGCGGCACGGTGCTAAGCCAAGGGTTGAGTTACTGCAATCGTTGTGGAGCCAAAGTAATCTCCCACACCACTAATCCGCTTGAGCAGCAGAATAAACCTAAAAACTTGCTAGAAATAATTCAATATATTTCCATAGCAACGGTAATTGTTGGTCTTGGTGGTCTTTTTTTTACTACGATTTTGGCGATAAAACTCTTAAATAAAGACTTTGCATTTCGCCACCTGATAGTAGTGCTAATACTCTTTTTGCTAACAACCTTTGGTATCTCGGCAATGCTGCTGCGCCAACTGTCTCGTGTGCTCAGTGTTTATCTAGGAACTAAAGCCAGTGATGAATCAAAGCAAGCTGCCTTAACGGAAGGACCGCCTCTACAATTCGATGTGCCAAAACAACCGATCGCAAGCGTAACGGAGCATACAACCCGTAAATTTGAGCCTATACATAGACAACAGAATATCCAATAAGAGCCACATATACCTTGTTTATGAATTATCTGCTCAGTACCTTTCAATCCAAGCGCAGAAACGCTTCTACATAACGATATGATGGGATCTGGTGTGGATCAGTAAAGACTGCACGCCAGCGATTTAACCCTAATACACCGGCGCTATAATCTACATCCGAGACTTGACTACGATGACATTCAATTGCTGCTTGCTTGCGCTCAATATAATCGCTGATATCCTCTATACGATCCCAATTTGAGAAGAGTCCCCAAACTTCATAAGCCCATAGTCTGGCATAGGGGGATTTAAGTGCTGATAAACAGATCTGCGCGCCTATACGATGTGAATCATGACGGTCTAGTTTAGGATGTGGAAGATAGATCTCATCTGGATGCAACCGTTCAATAAGCGCGAGAAACTGGGTAATTGCCTGCTGTTGATTCTCTTCACTGCGTAGATCTGCTAATCCTAAAGTAAAGAGATCATTGATGCCAAGCAGAGCCGCAGCCGCCTCAACCTCAGCTTTACGTATTATTGCCATCTGCGCATCACTACAAGAGAAAGAACGTGGCGAACGCCGTCCATCTGTAAGTACCAAGGAGATAACACGTGTACCAGTAGCGCTAAAGCGTGCCACTGTCCCACCCATACCTATCTCCAGATCGTCTGGATGTGGCGAAACAACCAAAATTACTGAAGGCTTGCTCATAATTCTATCTTCTAATATTCGATCACGGCAGGCAATGCCATAATGCAAAAGTGCCAAACACTTCAATACACTAAATAAATCCCAATCTCATGTTGCGAATTGATAGACGCTAACTATATATTAGGCGCCTACAGTAAAGATGGCCTGCGCTTACTGGTAATCAATAAGATAGTTATTTCCAAATGGGGGGATAAAGTAGCGATCTATGAAGATGACAAAAGAGCACGAGAGATTAAAAGCGAAACCTGAAGGACAATCTTCCTGGAAGCGTTGGGGACCGTATGTGAGCGAACGTTCTTGGGGAACGGTACGCGAGGATTATAGTAATACGGGTAATGCTTGGGACTATCTACCTCATGATAAGTCACGCAGCAAAGCCTATCGCTGGGGTGAGGATGGACTAGCAGGATTTTGTGATCGTTACCAACTACTAGTCTTTGGCTTAGCAGTCTGGAATGGCCGCGATCCAATCCTTAAAGAGAGAGCTTTTGGCGTGGTACCTGCCGAAGGCAATCATGGCGAGGATGTTAAAGAGTACTATTTTTATCTAGATAGTACCCCTACTCATTCTTACCTGAAATATCTCTACAAATATCCTCAGGAAGAGTACCCTTATTGGCAATTGATCAATGAGAATCGCAACCGCAATGGACGTGGTTTTGAATATGAACTACTCGATACCGGTATCTTTGATAATGACCGTTACTTTGATATCTTTGTTGAGTACGCAAAAGCCTCTCCAGAAGATATCTGTATAAAGATCCAAGTCTTCAATCGTGGCCCAGAGGATGCTCCTATACATATCTTGCCACATCTATGGTTTCGTAACACTTGGGCTTGGACCAATCCGCCTGGCCCAGAACCATCGATCAAGGTTGGTCCCTCTAGTAAAGGCTTTGTAAGTTTGCTGGCCGATGATTCGACCGCTGAGATGCTTAGTAATCTCCCTTTCACCTACCGACTTGGCCCACGCTACCTATATGCCGACGCAGGCGGTGAACTGCTCTTTACTGATAATGAGACCAATATGCCAGTGGTTTACGGACCCAAGGCTGTTAATCATAAGCAATATGTTAAAGACGCTTTCCATCGCTATATAATTCATGGTGAAGCAGCGATCAATCCTGCTCAGCAAGGCACCAAGGCCTGTGTACACTATTCACTCAATGTCCCGGCTGGCCAAGCCGTGACTGTGCGCTTACGGCTTACCCCTGATAGACTGAAGACACCGCTGGCTGAAGTTGATGATATTATCACGCTACGTAACCGTGAGGCGGATGAATTCTACGATACTGTACATCCTGCTAAAGCCACTCCAGATGAGCGTAATATACAGCGTCAGGCGCTGGCTGGTCTGCTCTGGACCAAACAGATCTATCTCTTTGATGTTGATCTATGGCTTAGTGGTGATGATCCTGATTATCCACCACCAGAATCACGCTGGCATAATCGTAATGTACACTGGTTACATCTCAATTCGATGCGTATTCTTTCGATGCCAGATAAATGGGAATATCCCTGGTTTGCCGCCTGGGATCTTGCTTTCCATTGTATTGCGCTAGCACTGGTTGATCTAGATTTTGCTAAAGAGCAGCTCTGGCTGATGCTATTTGAACAGTTTCAGCACCCTAATGGACAGATCCCTGCTTATGAATGGGAATTTTCCGATCTCAATCCACCTGTGCAAGCCTGGGCGGTCTGGCGTGTCTATAACATGGAACGTATACGCACTGGCAAAGCCGATCGAGACTTTCTTGAGAAGTGTTTCCATAAACTACTGATCAATTTTGCCTGGTGGATTAATAAAGTTGACTCGCAAGGTAACAATGTCTTTGAGGGAGGCTTCCTAGGTCTAGACAATATTACTGTGCTTGACCGTAGTGAAAAACTGCCTGGTGGCGTAGTACTAGAACAGTCAGATGCCACTGGCTGGATGGGTATGTTCTGCCTTAATCTGATGCGTATTGCGCTTGAACTGGCCAAGCAGAATAAGGTCTATGAGAGCCTTGCTACCAAGTTTTTCCAACACTATATCTATGTAGGCGCGGCAATGAAAAACATGGGTGGGCGCGACTATTCACTCTATGATGAACATGACGGTTTCTTTTATGATGTACTACGTTACCCAGATGGTTCATTTCATAAATTCCGTGTGCGTTCGCTCGTAGGGGTTATTCCAATCTATGCAATTGAGCGTTTGGAAGCCGATTGGATCGAACCATTCCGCGAATTTAATAGTAATCTGGACTGGTTCTTACGCAATCGCCAAGACATTGTGCAGCGCTGTTGTTTTACCGTAAATCGTGATGGCCATGATATACATATTCTTGCAATCATGAATGAAGATCAGTTACGCCGACTGCTTGAGCGTGTACTAGATCCTAATGAATTCCTCTCTGACTGGGGTATACGTAGCCTCTCAAAAGTGCATGAACGTGCTCCTTTTGTTTATGGCAATAGTGAAGTGCGTTACGAACCGGCAGAAGCCGATTGTAAGATTAAAGGAGGCAACTCGAACTGGCGTGGCCCTATCTGGTTTCCTACCACATTTCTTATCATTGAATCCTTACGCAAACTAGGTAAGGCTTTTGGACCGACATTTAGTGTTAAGTCGGCTGCTGATGGTGGTCAGGAAATTACCTTAGCAGAAATGACAGAAGAGATTGCTAATCGTATGATCAAAATCTTTGTACGTGGCGAGAACGGTCGTCGTCCTGTTTATGGCGGCACCAAGAAGTTTCAGGAAGATCCATACTGGCGCGACTATATACTCTTCTACGAATATTTCCATGGCGATAATGGCGCCGGTCTAGGCGCCTCACATCAAACCGGTTGGACAGGACTGGTTGCCTCGCTTATTGATGAATGGAGAAAATGATTCTATTACCAAAAATCAGCTATCTATGGTTAGTTTAGCGACCAATCAATATCAGCAGGAAGCTCAATATTGAGTTCCTCCTGAGTAGGCCAATGTAGTCCGGCCATCTTTACATCAGCGCGAATATCGTTAATGAAATCTTTCATAACTTCGGCGCTATCGCGTTTCTTTAGGCCAACTTCAATAGCATAGCGGTTGCCCTCATTATTGGGACGTCCAAAAGAGAGTAATCCTTGGCGCATCCATTTGGCAAAGAAGTCTTGTGCCTCTTGGCGATTAGCAGCATCCTGACATAATGCTACCGCAATCCGCGCACCATGTGATTGGTGGCCACGCTCCTCATCAATAATCTTAGCAATAATGCTACGGTAGGGTGCCCACGAACAATTCTCATACTCTTGTAGCTGCCAGAAACCACCACGATCATAGAGCCATTGTGCCAATCCTAACTCCAACCAAGAACTGACCATAGGGATAGGCTTGGCCTTTAGCCGCTCATTGACCCAGCCCTCAACAGATTCACCTGTATAATTCTTGTATAGATCTGCTACTGCTATATAGTGCTCGGTCTCTTCCTGTATATGCCAGACCATGAATTTAAGGCTCTTGATGTCAGGGACAAATTGTAATCCATAGCCAAACAGTTGTGCGGCCGCCAGTTCACGATAAGACTGTGAGCGCATCATCTGAATCACGGTGTCTCGATAACGTTGGTCCTGATCTTTTAACAATTGTGGTGCGTCTGCCAAATTTCTCCTCCTTGCGCCGATAGCTTCAGCGCCATCGCTTTCATATCATATTTATTAATATAAAGTCGAGTCACAGTAAGAGAAACTACTGCCGCCTACCAAGCATTGACGGCAAACCGCTTGCTTCCTACCATATTGGATTGATAGTCTTCTCTTTTATAAATATAAATGAGGGTTTTGGAGGTATTGTTGCGTGATTGTCATCTTTAATCCTGATATAGACCCACAGGGTAGTGCGGTAACTCAGTTGCTTAAGCAGATTGAACAGTATCCTGGGGTAAGTGCACAAGTTCATCATGTACGTGGCGCTACACGTAGCCTCACCGAGGTATACTTAATTGGCAAGACTGCTTCTGTCTCGCGAGAGACACTCGAACTGCTTCCAGGTGTAGAGCGGGTAGTAAGGATCTCTGAGAAATACCGCATTATTGGTCGCCATCAAGGACAAGTCGAGGCAGTAGGGTTTGTCTATAACGGTGTTACTTTTGATCAGGATTCTTGTCATGTCTTTGCTGGCCTATGTGCCGTCGATACCCGTGAACATGTTGTGAAAATGATGCAGGCACTAAAACGCGCAGGTCTTGTCACTACCCGCATGGGCGCTTACAAACCACGTACCAGCCCCTACGACTTTCAAGGCTTAGGCCCTCAGTGTCTGCCCTATGTCTTTGAGGCAGCAGGTGAAAATGGTATACGTGTGATTGCTATGGAGATCACCTGTGAAGGTCAGCTTGATGAGATCCGTCAAGCATTGGAGTTGGCTGGTAATCCTACTGGTGTGATGATACAGATTGGCACACGCAATGCGCAAAACTTTGAGCTGCTTAAATATGTCGGCCAACAACAAGTCTTTCCTGTCCTCTTTAAGCGTGGCATGGGTATTACCTTGGAGGAGTCGCTTAATGCCTGTGAATATGTTGCTAGTGAGGGTAATCGTAATATTATCTTCTGTCTACGTGGAGTAAAGACCCATCAAGGCGATCCCCATCGCAATCTTGTCGATTTTGGCCATGTGCCAGTGATCAAGCGGCTTACTCGTATGCCTGTGTGTATCGACCCATCCCATTCTGTAGGCAAGCGAGAACGTGCCCCAGACGGTCTACTTGAGATTCAACATGTCACGGCTCAGGGTCTTATTGCCGGTGCCAATATGGTACTGGTAGACTTTCACCCCCAACCAGAAAAGGCGCTTTGTGATGGTCCTCAGGCACTACTATTAGAGGAATTAGAACCATTCTTAGAAGATGTTGAGATCGTACGGGCAGCTTATCAGCGGCGCTGTGCATTGGTTAGACGCGCCCAAGCAGAGTAGCTATGAGATTATAGGAAAGAAGTTGTTACCGGACATATCGTGTCACAATGACATTGATTGCGCTAAGAAGAAATGGTAACTTGCTCCTAGCAAAAGCCAACGGCCACACCCTGGACCAAAGCCGGTGGAGAAGGTGCTGTTTGTTTTTACTGCACCATTACCCCAGGCATGGGTGAAATATCGCTAATGAATGATCAGATAAGGCAAGCCACGGCTGATTTCGAACTGTTCCTCTCTGGGAAGCGTGCCCCCGCTCTCATAGGCCAATCCTTGGCTACAATGGTGAGGATGGATCCTTCACGTTTAGTCGCTCTGGTAATGAATTGGGCTCGGCAAAATCGTGAACAGCCCTTTATTGATACATTGATGGGGGCACGCAATAAAGTCTTCGATATATTCTTCTATCGAGTAGTAAAGTTTGAAACTATCTACGATTTTTTTCCTAGCTTTGAGCATCTGCTTATCAATGCCTGTCCGATCGCTGAGCAAGGACAATTGACGGCACTCTTTCAGCAATACCGCTGGCAAGATATACGCCCGCTTGGCAATATGCGCGACCAACAACAGTTTGTTATTGAGCGTCGCCATACCATTACTGTCCAGAGCGATAAGTTTAATGATGCCCTCTATAAGAATACCACTTTTAGTGTGCTCTCGGCGGATCGACGCTATATCTTCAGTGATGAGAAGGCTGGCGAGCAGATTGCCGACTACCAAGCACGTGTTCAGAATATCTTTTATGACTTTATCGACCTCGTTAAAGATAAGCAGCAGAAAAAAGAGATCCTTATTGCCAATGAATCAGATCGCTATAATCTCTACAAAAAGGAGGCCTTCAAAATTGAGACCTATATCAATCAAATGGTTGATTTAGGTATTGCTTTCTTCAATGATGACTTTCTCTACCAGAGTGTAGAGATCTTCTCGATCATACGCGAGCTACGCAATGACTATAAACTTAAACTAGAAGACTTAAAGCGCTTTCAAGATAAGGGCGATCTCTTAAGCACTCAGAAGATCGAGGATTATACAACTACACATACAGGCTGTATGCTGGTTAAGAGTATCCTAAGCCTGTTCACCTACTGGAATCCCCAACGACTACTTAATCACCTACAGATCGAAGAGAATCGACGTGTACGCCGTGTACTGCTAAAGGCGATTGAATGTTATGGTAAAGATGTCTATAGACTATTGGTAACTGAACTCGATACACGTGCACGTACATTGCCCTGGTACTATTTGCGTAACCTTGCCTATCTGATTGGTCGTATCAATTGCAATGATGAGGATCTTAAGAACCGCGCCGTAGAGTTGCTTAACACCTACTGGCAATCAAATACCAATCGTGCACTGGTCAGTCAAATTATCAGCACATTGGGTTCTATTGGTACTGATCTAGCGTGTGAATATTTGGTTGCGCGGCTACGTGCGTTAGAGCCAAATTTTGGCAAAGATCGCTTAGCTAATGATTATTGCCAAAAGGTTATCCTGGCTCTTATCGCTATGGAGACAGACAAGGCGATCGAGGCGGCCATTGAGTTTCTACAGAAACATGAGCAACTTGGTCAACATATCGATAAATTCAACAAGATCTACCTCTCAGAACAGTTACTGCAACTGTTGACAGGCAAAATCCGCAAGGAAATACAACGCTTAAGGTTCTCCTTCTCGCTGCTTGGCGATAAGGAGACTGCACATGAACTGCTCTGTCTGGTCGCACATATGGCCAATGAGCCTGTACAGGCACTGTGTCGTGATATTATTAAGTCACTGCCACGTAAACATACATTAGTTAATGATGCTGAACGTATAATCCAGCAGCCAGCATTGCCTCTATACTCCAGGGATCACGTGTTGCAAAAATTGGCAGTGACTAAGAATCTCCCAGAGATGGTCTGTTACATCAATGAGACAGGTCTGACTGGTAGACTGGTGGTGCAGGCTAATGAAGAAATAGAGGGTGAGATCGACTTCGAGCGTGGCGAGGCGGTACGCGCTATCGTAAGCTCTCTCTATCTGGAGCGAGAAAGCGCCTTCTATTGGTGTTTCCTACTCGACCCACGCGACATCAAGAACACGATCTTCCACCTACAACCAAGCGCGCACGCACAGCTTAATCTGGAGATCTCACGCCCTATTGAGGTGCTAATCTGTGATGGTCTAGTACAACGTGGCGAGGTGCTACAGATCGCTGGCAATTTCCTCGCACCTGACTCTCGCTTTACCCAGAAGGCTGTCAATAAGTTCTATACCAACTTTGATCAGACTGATGATCCAGATAAGTATCGGCTTGTCTGGGAAGCACTCGAAGAGAACTGTACCATTGCTGTACTACAGGTTAAAACACGCCTCTCTAAACGCGACATCTATAAGATCCTCTTCTATTTTCTTAAGCAGAATATGCTCATTGTTGATGGTGAGCGTGAGCAACAAGAGACACTCAATCTAGAAGATGGACTGGCAATGCTCGATATGAATATGAAACGTATTGAGCGTCGGCCAGTAATGTTCAACTACTACAAGACCGCCGCTGAGGTATGTGCCGATCTGATGCGCGCTAGTGAAGACGAGGTATTGCGTTTTGCCTTAGGGGTACTGCGAAACTATTACTTAGACTACTACCAGAATCGCAAGGTACTCGCTACTGTTAACCTGGAGATCTGTCAACAGGTGCTTGTCCTCACGGCTGCTTATCTACGCAGTCACAGTGGTGAGGATCGCGAAACACTACTCAACTACATTAGCTTTACTTTCACAGAAACACTTGCACAGCCCGCTGCGCCACAGCCTGACACAGTCGAAACAACAGTCTTAGAGAAGCTAGAAAATATCGACCTAGCCAATGATCCCCTCGATGAAATCGCCAGTAGCGATCCCACACATGGCTTCGATGAGTCTATGGTCGATGAGATGTTTGGTTCGCTCGATTCAATTCTTGGCTCAGGACTAGGTCAAGAAGCCGACACAGCAGCAACAGAAAGCGCCGGTTTAACTGCCGCAGAAGAGAGTATGATTCGAGATCTCTTCGATAATATTGCGCTTGCCTATGTAAAGCCGCTGAAGGATTTTATTCGCGAACTCTATCGCAATTGGGAAGCTGCGCGTGCCACTTCGCTAGAATGGACTGAGTTGATTGAACCGATCTTTACCTTGCTCTCTGGCTCATCGGCAAAGATGGGTTACCAACAGATTGCTGATGTAGTCAACCAGTTACAAAATCTGGTGACAACAGACAAAGCAATGGCTGCACAAGAAGGACGCGAGTGTTTTAGTGAAGAGGTTGCACAGAAAATTATCACTACCTATCAGAAGCTCTGTGAGTTGCAACCAAAGACCTTTGCTCTAGTGATCTCTGAGGAAGATCTTGCTGATCGCAAAGAGGTATTAATCGTCAAGTTCATTCTCAAGCAAGTGCCAGAAGTCAATGAGAAGATACTTAACAAGATCCTTTTTGCTGGTCTTAATACTTTCGACAAATTTATGCAGAGTCGTCCTGACGAGATTGCTGCACTCACGGGCATGACAAAGATATTAGCCGAAGAGATCTGTTTGAAGTTCTATCAGTATCGCAATATCTACTATCAGCATGGAGATTCTGAATACCAACAGAAATTCCTTGCTATGTTCGAACTAAATTTACGCTTGCTCAAAGAGATGCATACAGATGTAGAGATCCTTACCTTGGAGGAGCAGATGGGTAAGGAGGATGCTAAAGGACGTAAAGAGATCCTTAAGATGGAACGTCAACGTACACTTTGGTCTCTCTTTATACTGCTATGTATTAAGGAGCAGTACGATCTAGTCGAGACAATCCAGCAATCTGTCTTTGAGGTGCGTATACAACTGCTGGAGGAATACTTCACTAAGCTGGCAGCAACCTCGCAAGATGCTTATCAGGCACAATAACTGATATGGAGAGCAATGATGAAGAAGACTATCTGGACTGTAATAGTTTTATCAACTTCTCTTCTCCTCACTGGTGTCTATGGTTATGCACAGGGACGATTGTTATTAACACCAGACAAGAAATGGACTGTTGAGCAGTCTAGCTCGTCAATGCGTGTAGCACAATATCTACTCCCCAAACATGCCAATGATCCAGAAGATGCTTCGCTAATTGTCTACTTCTTTGGTGGCGGTGGTGGCTCTGTGCAAGCCAATCTAGATCGCTGGATTGGACAGATGGCACAACCAGATGGTTCTGCCTCAAAAGATAAGGCTAAAGTAACCAACTCGACCACCAATGGCCTAAAGATCACACTGCTAGATGTAGGTGGCACCTATCAGGCGGAGGTTGCTCCAGGCGCTGGTACACGCCATAACAAGTCAAATTATCGTATGCTTGCAGCCGTTATCGAAACTCCTGGTGGCCCTTACTTCATTAAACTAGTAGGTCCAGCGCATACTGTAGAACACTGGCGACGTAGCTTTGACACCTTTATGTCAACCCTACAATTCAAATGATCCAATGATTACGAGTATCAAACTAGTCTTAGTCTGTTAAGCGTATCTTCAGCAAAACCATTAAAGCGGGGAAAGAAGGCAAGGTTCAATATCAGTGTGGCAAAGACAAACGGCAGCATTATTGTTATTTGATGACTGAGCAATGTTAACAAAAATCCACTTATCGCTATTGTCTCAGTTAATGCCAAACTCATAATCATGGCGATAAAATACTCTCTGGCTAATCCCAATATTGCTCTCTCTTTAGCACTTAACTTCTTCACTTTTTCTAACTTCGTAGTATCGAGCGGTCCCGATCTAGGAGTCACTGCCAACCTCTCTGGGTGAGTATGATATTGTGTCAACTTAGTACTCAAACGCTGATCGGAAAGCAGAAATTTGCGTAGTAATAATGACAAGATTCCCATAGTAGCAGCAAAGGCATAGATAACTATTTCTAAGTTCTTATCAAGCTGAGTAGCGCTGAGGTTGGTTTGACCTAGTACAACCATTTGATAAGCCAAAAAGAGATACAATCCGATCGTTATTGTTAAGCCGGCCCAGACTATCTTCTGAACCATTAGCTGTGGGCGTAGTAATGTTTGTAAATCTTCAGACACCATTATTGGCCCTCTCTCTTAGGGAAACTGCCATAAACGCTGTTGTAGCGGTGACTGGTTGCCAGTACGCCACCAAAGCGCTACCACAAACCGTCTTTGCATCTGTGGAACATCTACGCCCGCTGCTAAATTCTGCAATATCTCGCTAATTGGATAAAAGAAAAGCCGTATCTGCCAATGCTTACCCGACTCCTGCATAATAAGCCGGTCCGCCTCATAACGGGCAACTTCTATTATCCAAGGCTGAATATCATTGTAGTGGATAGGCGCAGTTCGCTCAAGGAATGCAACAAAAGCAATGGCATCCTCGCGTGGCTTATTAATTCCCTCAGGCAGATAGCTATTTGCATATTCTAGAAAGATTGTATCAAACTGTGCGCCTAGCGCACGTTGTGTGAAATATAAGAACTGACCTGCTTCGTCTCGCCGCTTATGATGCAAAGAGTGGGCAAAGCGAGTGATAGGTAGACAAAGACCAACTAACTGCATTGCCTCTGCAACACTAAGTCCTAACATTGGGGCAGTTGTCTGTGGATCAGTAAAGAACTCTTTGCGCAAAGCAGCATCTGTATAGAGCTGTGCTAAGACTTTTTGTAGCTGTGCTAGTCCCATCTATGCAACTTTCTTCCAATATCACGCGCCTGTTCCAGTTCTGTTAATAACTCGGCGAAAGGAGGAAGATTATCATCACGCTCAAGTACTACACCTTTTACCGGCATACAAGCCAATACTTGCTGCATTAATGCCCATACTTCTGCAGGCGTCGGCTGAGAATGGCTATCGATTAACTGACCGTCATGCCAATGACCACCAACAAAGTGTAGTTGTACTACTGCATCAATTGGCAAGCAGGTAAGAAACTCATCAATATTATAACCATGATTAACACTATTTATATGCAGATTCGTGATATCTAACAATAAACCACAACCAGTGTGAGCAACCACCTCGGCAAGAAATTGTGCTTCGTTCATCTCTGCCCCAGGCAGTGTTAACAAATAAGTGATGTTCTCTAGAATTAAAGGTGTATCGATATAGCGGCGCACTTGGGCAACATTGCGAGAGAAAACTTCCACAGCTTCGTGTGTAAATGGCAGGGGGGCGAGATGACCTATCTCTACACCACCTGCACGGGTAAAGCATATGTGGTCGCTCCACCAGGGTGGGCGTATTTTCTTAACAAGTTTGGCCAGCTTCTCTAAATAAACAGTATCGACTCCTTCTGCGCTGCCTAGCGAAAGATTCAGCGCATGGGGAATAAGGGTAAAGTGTCGTGCTAGCAACTCTAACTCTTGCTCTTTCTCGGGCGGCGCATCCATATAATGGTCTGCGATAATCTCAAGAAAATCTACCTGTGGTCGTTGTAGAAAGAGTTCGCCACGAAATGGCTCACGAAATCCTATCCCTACACCCAAGACCGGCAGATCAGCAAGCATAGGTCCTTATCCTCCACAACCACCACCTCCGCAACCGCCACCACCACAACTACCACCGCCACCACATGATGAACCGCCAGAAGAACCACAAGAAGAACCACAGGAAGAGCCACAAGAAGAGCTGCCACCACTTGATATCGCGGCTTTCTGAAACATACTTCGGTAGTAGTCAAATTCTGTTCCTGCCAGCGCCCCTACACCAAATATCCCAACCAATAACAACATTGATGGGTCTATTGCAGATGTCGTGACAGTACTAGCACGATACTTAAGACGCTCAAAAGCCAGTTGCAACTGTGCTAGATATTTTTGTCCACGCCTACTTAACCGTTTGGGACGGCATAACCAGATCAGTAAGCCGATCGCTATAGGCATCATCAACACAAGAAAACCGATGTTATAGCGGCCTTCTGCCAATGCAACAAAGAGCTTGTATCCTCCTAGCAAAACTATCACCAGTGCGCCGGCAATACCGACATTCCAGGCTGTGCTGGTTACTTGTGGCGATGTTAGTAGCTGTTCTTCATACAATCTCTTCTGATAAGTAGCACAGTAGTCTTTTAATTTGGCAGGTAGCGCATCAGTGCTAACAAAGATATCGCTAACACTGCGCGGTAAGATAAACCAGTCAAAGACACATCGCTCAATAGGTAAAAGTTCGTGTGTAGAAGGAGGATTATCAACTCGCCCAATCTTGGTAGCATTGTCTGTGTACAATAAATAACCCCTTTGAATCAGGCTGAAGATGATTGTGCGCACTACTTCATTGGTCTCACCACGTAGATAAGCAATCTCATAGGCATCTGGTTGTTTTGGTATATTCATGGGGGGTAGAGAGACTGATGAATCGCTACGCTGAATCATTCTATAACAAGCCACCAATGTGATCACAATGGTGCCTAAGTAAAGGATTAGAAATGTTGGACCATACATATCGGCAATGGGATTATCCATAAACCAGTCCATGCTCTTTCCTCCTAAAGCCAGTTAATAAACTCGGCCACTTATGGCACGATAGCTTCAAACATGTCTTGAAGACTCTACTGTTCGATGCAATGCTCGTGCAGGTTTGTCTTGTCTTTTCAATTATCATCTTTTCTTTAACATATTAATAGCTTTACGTTATAGAACTATTATTGCGCTGTAAACTCTCTGTAAATTTCTCTCAAGATAGAGATAGCTAGATCACAGAAAGGAATCTCTCCTCTCTGTGATCATATCCTGCAGGTAGAATCTCTTAAGGTGGGTATTAAGACTTGCTCTGGGCGCGAAACTCTTCAGCCTTTTGTCGCATACCTATCTGAATTGCTTGCTCTGTACTGACACCTATCTGGGTAGCAAAATCGCGTACATCTTGGGTAATCTTCATTGAACAGAATTGTGGACCACACATAGAACAGAAACGCGCCTCTTTAGCTGCCTCGGCAGGCAGCGTCTCATCATGATAGGCGCGTGCCGTTTCTGGATCTAGGGAGAGATTGAACTGATCCTCCCAGCGAAACTCAAAACGTGCTTTCGAAAGGGCATTATCACGATCCTGAGCACCAGGATGGCCTTTGGCAAGATCGGCAGCATGTGCAGCAATCTTATAAGCAATTACCCCTTGCTTAACATCCTCTTTGTTGGGTAGACCTAGATGCTCTTTAGGCGTGACATAGCAGAGCATGGCGGTACCATACCAACCGATCATTGCTGCGCCAATTGCAGAAGTGATGTGATCATAACCGGGGGCAATATCGGTCACAAGCGGTCCTAATGTATAGAAGGGAGCTTCATGACAGACCTGCATCTGACGATCAACATTCTCTTTAATCAGATGCATAGGAATATGGCCAGGGCCTTCAATCATTACCTGTACATCATGTTTCCAAGCAATCTCGGTCAATTCTCCCAAGGTAGCCAGTTCAGCAAATTGCGCCTCATCATTAGCATCTGCGATCGAGCCGGGCCGTAGTCCATCTCCTAATGAGAAGGAGATATCGTATTTCTTCATGATTTCACAGATACGCTCAAATTCAGTATAAAGGAAATTTTCTCTATGATGAGCAAGACACCATTTGGCAAGGATTGAACCACCTCTGGATACGATTCCCGTGACACGACGAGCCGTTAGTGGGATATAACGTAGTAAAACACCAGCATGTATTGTGAAGTAGTCAACTCCCTGTTCGGCCTGTTCGATCAGAGTTTCAAGAAAGATATCGATGTTAAGATCCTCAACCTTACCACGTACCTTTTCAAGCGCCTGGTAGATTGGAACGGTGCCGATCGGCACAGGCGAATTGCGTATGATCGCTTCCCTGGTCTCATGTATATTCTTGCCTGTAGAGAGATCCATTACCGTATCGGAGCCCCAGCGTATTGCCCAACGCATCTTTTCCACCTCTTCTTCGATCGATGAGGTGACGGCTGAATTACCTATGTTGGCGTTGATCTTGACAAGGAAGTTACGCCCTATGATCATAGGCTCACTCTCAGTATGGTTGATATTGGCTGGAATAATGGCACGACCACGCGCTATTTCATCACGTACGAACTCTGCTGTAACACCTTCACGTAGTGCGATAAAACGCATCTCCTCGGTGATCTCACCACGGCGGGCATAGTGCATCTGGGTAAAGTTTGTGTCTCCACGCGCTTTGCGCTGCTCGATCCAGTTAGCACGCAGTTTCGGTAATCCTACTTTTGTATCGCAGTTCTGTGGTCCTGCAGTATCATAGACATAGAAAGAGGATTCACCGTTAGAAAGTTTGACCTCACGGCGTGGGACATTAAATTCTTCATTCATTAGAGATGCTCCCCAGATTGTATTGATGGTAGATCAAAAGCAGTATTTTAGAGAATGCTGTCAGCGCGAACAACCTCTACCGCCGACTGTTCCCCTCAATAGATCTACTTGTTACCATACCAATCAGACAACCGATAGAGTTGTCTCAATTGCGCGCCACCTGTTTAGTAATGGGGCGATAAGTACGAAATAGATAGTCTATAAATGGTGTGGTTACGCCAAACCAGCTATGCTCGTCCTGAAAATGGTGCTTGAGATGATAGACTTTCAGGTAGCGTAAGAGACGGTTTTGTGGTCGCCGCATATGTGCTGAATAGTGCACAAACTCGTACCATAGGTAGCCGATCCAAACCCCCACCGTGACGATCAGTGCGCCCTGCCAACTCCATACCAAAAGGGCGCGTAGCCATATGCTCAAGGCCGTAAGCGCTAATCCAAAGCTGACCGGCACAAACATATATTTCATATCTTGTGTATTTGCATGATGAGTCAAATGCAGGCCCTGTAGCACGGCTCTGACTCTAGGTGAACGCGCATCTAAGTGAAAACAGAAACGGTGCATCACATATTCAATGATCATCCATTCTACTAATCCTAACAGTAGTATCAGTATGGTCGTGACAGGAGCATAGATGTTGTGCTGGAGCGCGTACGCAAGCATTAGCACGGCGAGCGGAGGATATACATAGAACGGACGGAAGCATTTCCAATTGCCAAACTTCATGGCTATCCAGCCTCCTTGCCCTGGTAATTTAATTACACCATCGCGGCTGCCATACTGTCAATAAAACTTATTGTTTAACAAAATACTGTTAGGGAATACACTCAGGATCATCCTGACGTTTACGCTCCCAGATCAGGAAATCGTAGTAGCCACAACGCCGCTCTTCTGGAAAGGAACGGCAGATCTTAGGACGAACTTCATAGATGGTGCAACGACGTGTCTCGCGGTCTAGGAAGCGACAAGCAGTGTTAAAGATCGGATCCTCACGATGGCGCAATACCAATTTACCGTCAACTTCACGGCAGAAACGTCGTATTGCCACCTCTAGATCGAGGTCAAAGTGTTTAGCAATACGCCGCACATCTGTACGGGTAACGCCAATCTGTGGATAAGTGCAGCAATATGCTGGGCAGACGCTGCAATCAAAGAGGAGTTTCATTTTTCGCTTGCTGGTCAAGTGTCAATCCGCCTCGTAGTTTTAAAATTTATCTTATCATAATACTATTTTTAGGTTGCCAGTGGCGAGCTTGATAATATATTAGATATATATCCATTGTCTTGACCACAACGCTGGTACGCGCCTTTTAAGCTTGGTGCGGACCGTGTTACCTTAGCCTCAGCCTGATCGAGAGCGAAAAAAAGGCGGCATAGCGAAAACGATGGAACATCTAAATGAACCGAATTTTATTTTCGAGTTAGAGAACGTGCGTTCATTAGAAGCACATGAGCAGTTGCTTGCCTGGGCTGAACGTGTCTTTGCCGAACCAAATCTGGAAGGCCAATCCTTTGATGTACGTCTATTTGATGGCACTTGCCTAAGTCCAGAACAAGAGGTACAGCTCTACAACGATTTTCAGAGCCGTGATAGCGAACTGGGTATGAGTCTGGTCAATTGGCGTAAGGCCGATCTGGCCAAGGCCATTTCAGTAGTGCGTGCCGCAGTAGCCAAGCGCTACCTTACTATTTCCCTTACCCGTACACGCATTGATGCGATCGAGAAGATCAATCAAGCTGAACCGAATCCTTACTTACGCTATTCACCACAGGCAATTGAGGATCTACGTGCTGAAGTGGTGCGCGCTACTCAGGAGCTCTCTTACCTACGTGCACGTATCTCCCAGATGCATGCACTTGAGCACCTGCTACGCACCCTCTATCTGGAGAGCAAAACCAATGTTAACTCACGCAGTTCGGAACAACTGCTACGCCTACTTGGACAGGGTTGGCGCGGCTTTCAACGTGTGCGCGCCTGGTCAAATCAATTTCATGTTAGTAATATTGGTAAGCTTAACCAACTTCCTATCTTTAATTTCAATCATGAAATCCAAGGCCATCTGCTCAAATTAGGACCAGAGACCAAGCCGGTTGTGATCAATCGCCATACAGCCCGTTACTTGCTACATATATTGGCATCGATAGACGCACTGGCAGAAGCATCTATTCCCTTACTAGAACAGCCTGGCTACCTGCGCAGTAGTAACTGGTATCCTATCTCGACTATGCTACGCTCGATTGTAGAATTTTTTCACTTCTGTAACTTTGAAATGCCACTCTTTTACCTTGATGTCGCGGTTGACCTAGATGACCCAGCACAACTCTATCGCAAGAAGGATGATGAGTGGGAGACACTACATGAAGAGGTGGGGATAAGCACTACCCTTAAACGGATCGCTGCAGAAGCAGCCCTCTTACTTGTTGAGGGAATGTCCTTACTAGAATGTACAGATATGGATCGGCTAGATCGACTACTCAAGTTTGAGGCTGCCGATGTATCCACTATCGAGCAAGTACAGGGACGAGATGTGCAGCCCTTTAGCAGTTGTGGTCTCTCGGAATTTGACCTTGATCCTGCTGGACAGAGGATCAAGTTCCGAGTTGCTTTCCCACTTATGTCCTCATTGTTAGAGTTGCTTGTGACTGCGCAGAGTGGACTCAAATGGTTACCTAGCAGTGCTCTAGGTAGTCCACTCAAGACCATTTTAGGTCTTGCTACACTTGACCCCGAAGCCTTTGGACTGCCTGCTGGCAGTATCTCTGATGTAGATCGTTTTGATCTGCTAGCACGTTTTTGGCGTACTGTGGGCCGACGTCGTGCTATCAGTATGCTTGGTGAGGAGTATGTACAAAAAGTATCGGTAGGATTACAAGCGCTTGGACAGCCCAGCCCTGAACATCCTACTTTTCTTACTCTTCAGTTACCTGCTGTGATCGCCGGTAAGGAACAGTTCCTTGCCTCAATGGCAAGCACCGCAGCAACAGAGCGAGATGCGCTACCAGGTCTAGCAATGGCCGATCAGATGCGTATTATCGATCTGGTCAATATCACCTGGGCACTGGCTGATGATTTTATGCTCTCGCTACGTGATATGAATACTGAAGAGGACTTCTACACTACGATCCAAGAGTTTCCTCGTATGGTGAGTAGTTATCGTAACGAGTTGGTCAGGCGCTTTAATGAGAAATGGCTACACTCAATGAACTGGATCTGGTCGATGGTACGTGGTATCTCACCAATGATCTGGGATTTCTGGATCAAGGTTGGCGACCAGTGCGCTTGGGATGAGATGGTGGCACGCACTCCTGCAGCCGCAGCAATGGGACTACTACTAAGACTCTTCTGCGACACTGTACGATTGGTATTGCTAATAGAGCTTTCTGGTTCGGCAGTAGCAGGCGGACTACGTGTAAATGCTGAATCGGCTAGCCAAGTAATTATGCTTGGATTAGAGCGCTTCTTTGTCGGCCCCAACACCCCAGTATTGATTACTGAATCGATCGACTATTATTTCGATCCTGAGATACGCTTCGATAGCTGGCTCTCTTTTGTCAGCAGTTACAAGAATTTTCTCATTCAATCGATCAATGATTTACAACAGATGGGAGCAGCCGTTGAGCACCGTCAATTGCTTGAGAAGGTACGTAACGAGTTAGAGAGACTCTATCCTACACGTGTAGTAGCAGGACCACCCCCTAAGTCATCCGCTACCAAAGAATATACAATCGGCTTCCTTGCCGAAGCATTGGCCCCGTCCGACAAGATGCGGCTTATTAATGAGATGGATGCTGCCGCTTTTTATAAGGTCTGTTTTGAGATGCTAGCTGCCACTGATAATGATAGCACTCTCTTCTTACGTCTACTTTCGATGTTTCGGCGTACTGAGACCCACGATTGGATCTATGAAGGGGCGCGTTACAAGGCACTAATCGAGCAATTATTGCCTGATTATCGCCATCGACGATTACTCTACTGCCTGCCAAGTCGCGCCGACAGTTTTTTCCGCCTATTAGGAAAACTGGAGACAGAAGGACGAACTAGCCATGTTGCCTTAGAGTTAATGCAGCCACAGGTGCTAGACTATTTCGAGCAGTTGAATGATCTATATATTTCCACTGCCGCTCGTTTTGCTGCCTGCCCACGTGTGCTGCCAAGGGAAAGCGCCGATCTACTCTACACACGTCTATCAATTAACATCAATGAGCACACCCGCCATCCTTTTTTGCTACTGCTCGCTTGTGATCAACCGATCCTTTACCTAGATGCTTGGAAAGAAGAAGAGGAACAGGATGAAGCACACGCGGTCACACGTGTACGTGCAGAGTTAAGTAATATTCTACGGGAGGATATCGATGATCCATTGATAGAGATCTTTTCCCTCGGCGGTGGACAGATTACGATTGGGCCTGGACGCGCTATACTCTATGGCAGTAGCCGTCTTTGCGAACCGGCCTTCATTGAACTGGACAAGCCGATTTCGCGCCTGCTATTGTCAAAATTTGTTAGTAATAAGTTTATCCTCGCGCTGGAAATTTTGCGTGATCGCTTTCCCAAACAGAGGTTTGTGGTACAGCCATAATCGATAACATTCAGCAATATTGACAATAATATAATGGCTATGGTAGTAGTCTTAACCCGTTTAGTGTAGCCGGTAGGGAGTCATTAATGAGTAAAAAGATGCATGAAATCGCGAAGAAATTGAAGCGAGATACCCAGACTCCCAACTTTGCTTCAGCGTCACCACAACCATCATTAGCCGGTTCGACGACCGCCAAGATACGTGAACGCACGCCGCCCTGGTTATTGATCGAGGTATTGCATCAAGGACGTATAGATGCTATTGAAACGATCATTAATCAATCTGAACTCACAGAAACAGAGCGAATATTGCTTAATGGTATGTGTGCAGCCTGGAGTGAAGAGGCAACCCGTGCTGAGCAGTTGCTTGCTCGCGCTGCCAATCAATTAGTAGGCGTTAACAAATGTTGGGCACATCTCTCATTAGCACAACTCTTCCTTGACCTTGGCAATGATGAACCCACCGATTACCACATCTCGCGCGCACGCCGTTATGCTTATGAAGATCGTCAGGATCACCAGTGCCTCTCATTTATGGTAGAACTTATCGATGCTCGTGCTGATATCGAGCGTGGTGCACATGAACGTGCCCATCGCACCCTTAGTGGTGTGCTAGTTGACTGTACAGATATCTACTTGAAAGGCTTTGCCCATTATCTTATGGGCTGTTTAGGACGTTTCCGTGAAGGTATGGAGGTATCAGAGCGGATCGAATACTTAATGCAGGCGGCCAATGTCTTTCATACACAGGTACTCGACCACTACCTGCTAGCACTAACCAAATTGGAGTTATCGCACTGTGCGATCGAACCGGCAGAAGCGGAAAGATTGGCACGCGAAGCATCAGAAGAGTTAACAGTATTAGGACGCACACGTGAAGCGCGTGGAGCTGCTGCACATGCTACGGAATTGGCTCAACAGATAAATACTGTGGCGCCTGCAGCCATTGCCATTGATAATTACGAGCGTGTTGGTCAGTGTCTCTTTATCTCTGCACCTATGCGCGCACTACGACGTAAACTGGATGCGATTGCTGCTGCCGATCGCGATCCAGTGTTGATACTAGGGCCACGTGGCTCGGGCAAAGAGCTGTTAGCACAATCGATTCACCTGCTCAGTCCGCGTTGTAATGGACCATTGTTGGCAATAAACTGTGGTGCGCTGCCTGAACAATTGATTGAAAGTGAACTGTTCGGATATGAGAAAGGCGCTTTTACTGGCGCGACAGCACAAAAACGTGGTCTCTTTGAACTGGCCGATGGCGGTACACTCTTTCTTGATGAGATTGGTGAACTCACTACCTCGGCGCAAATCAAACTGCTACGTGTATTGCAGACAGGTCAATTTCGTCGTGTAGGAGGCACTGCAGAACTCAAGACTGGCACTCGTATTATTGCTGCCACCAATCGTGATCTTGATGAAATGGCCCGCACAGGTAGCTTCCGTGAAGATCTACTGGATCGCCTATGTGTCTGGCGATTACGTATTCCACCATTGAGTAGGCGGCGCGAGGAGATCCTACCGCTGGCAGCAGAGTTTCTCAGTCGCTATGGGGATGGCAATTACAATCTTGATCAGACTGCTAAGCAATTTTTACTTGAGAAAGATTACCCTGGTAATGTACGTATCCTTGAGAATGATATCAGGCGTGGTATAGGTAATGCTCGTGCTGCTGGTGTGTATATGATTAGCGCTGCAATGATCTGTGAAGACTTTGATGCGGCTGTCAATTTCTCACAACCAACGCGCTTTAATGCTGTCGCTAATGGCGCTACCAATCAACTGTTAACACGTGGTGAGATACCAAACTATGACGAAGCTATGATCAGTTTTGAGCGAGAATTGTTGATACGTGCGCTAGCTGCCTGTCAGTGGAATAAAAAATTGGCAGCTCAAGCGCTTGGTATGAGTGAGCGTACTTTTTGGCGTGCAATACAACGCCATAAACTTCACACTCGTCCAGATAACATAGCAACAGAAATTTAATTTCTTAACCGCTCTCTACCGCTCTGTCTGTACCTACTAGTGGTTTACAACCTCACTCCCAGTCAGCGCAACTTATCGTCAGGATGACCCAGCAAAATAAGGAGCGAAAGGCATGGCAGACAGGAATAAGGAGAATCTGCCTACTGAACAGCGCAAACCGCGTAAACACCTGGGAAACGGCCTGCACTGCCAGAAGAGATCGCTCCAGCTTTTGTCTTCTTCGCATCTGAAGCCGATTCCAGTTATATCATTGGCGAGGTGCTAACACTGCTGGGAGGCGAGACCAGCGCAGCCTAACAAAGGAGTACTTATGAGTTCAAAGCCCAAGCAACCTAAATGGTACAACACCCCTGAAGATGCTGAGAATTTAAGCAATGTAGGTAATCGTGGAACAGATATACCCGATCCTAATCCGAGTCGGCCCGATTTTATCAAAGAGAAAGACCTGCAAGGTGGCGCTGATGCTGCCGATTCTGATCTTATTAATGAGTCTGAACGTGGCGAAACCGGCTACTCGGGTCATGGTGGTTGATATAATTAGCAACCTTAATTTGGGTGGCAATCCTTTCTTGCCGCCCCAAAAGCTTACCGCTGTAGATCTGCCTAAGGAACTTGACAGCGGGTAAACAAAAGACCATTATTGCCGCCATGGAACGAATGCGTATAGATTTGGATGGCGTGCCACTTAAGGATCAAGATGGTCGTGTGCTTTGTATATTCCGTTTTCGTACTGTAGCAGGACTCGTCTTTGCAATACCTGAGAGTGTGGATGTAATGATTCCCTGGTCAGCCATTGAGGAGGCATCTGTCGATCTAGTCAATGGTCAGCTCAAGGTTGTGTTCAAAGCTAACGCACCAGAAAGGCCACGTTGGCTAGGCGAGTTCAACTGTTTGGAAGGCCAATGGACGGATCGTGCATTGCTCACCCGCCCGCCTGCTTAAAACCTCCTGAGAGCGTTCATTTATTCCCCCAAAATCGCTAAATCCTGATAAAATGTCGGGAAAATTCGAACAATATCTAGGTCCAGGAAGGAGCGTCATGGCTATCAATCAAGAGACATCAAGCTCGACTAGAATGCTGCCCGGTACGCTTTCACTACAAGGCAAGCTACTTTTTAATCGTGAATTGAGCTGGATAGAATTCAACCGGCGGGTACTAGAAGAAGCACTCGACCGCCGCCGTCCCTTGCTTGAACGGCTGAAGTTCCTGGCGATCTTTTCAACTAACCTTGATGAGTTTTTTATGATACGTGTCTCGGCCCTGACACAACAGGCTGAAAGCGAAGTGACAATCCTTTCGCCAGATGGAATGAGTCCTGCTGAACAGCTTGTTGAGATCTCGAAACGGCTGCGTCCACTTATTGATCAGCAGATGTCAATCTTGCGTGATGAGGTGCTGCCAGAATTGGAACGTGCTGGTATACGCATCATCGCTTACGAACGACTCACACCGGTTGAACGCGCTGAAATAGATGAATATTTCCATAAGAACATCTTTCCTGTACTAACGCCATTGGCAGTCGATCCCTCACATCCCTTTCCTTATATCTCGAATCTTAGTCTCAATCTTGCCGTACTAGTAGCAGGACCAGATGATGAAGAGATGCCACCCCGTTTTGCCCGTATCAAAGTGCCGCCTGTAGTGCCGCGTCTGTTGCCTGTTAGTGGATCTGGCCCAGGCCACCAATTTGTCTTATTAGAACAGGTGATTAGCGCTAACCTAAGCACCCTCTTTCCAGAGATGAATGTAATTGCTTGCTATCCTTTCCGTACTACTCGCAATGCTGAGATCGAGATAGAAGAGGATGAGGCTAGTGATCTACTCAAGATGATCGAACAGCAACTGCGTCAACGTCGCTTTGGTTCCTGTGTACGCTTAGAGGTCGATACCAGTATGCCACCTGTAATGGTCAACTACCTGCGACGTGCTCTAGATTTAGAGGAGACCGACTTCTATACGATCAATGGTCCATTGAATGTGCCTGATCTACTCGCGCTCTACAAGCTAGATTACCCTACCCTTAAGGATCCTGCTTTTACCCCGGCAATCCCCAGTGTACTGACTACGGAAGAGAATATCTTTGACATCCTCAAGCGCCAAGATATTATGCTGCATCATCCTTATGACTCTTTCAATCCTGTCGTCGATTTTATTAGTGCGGCAGCGGCTGATCCCAAAGTACTAGCTATCAAACAGACACTCTATCGTACAAGTGGTGATTCACCGATCGTATCAGCCCTTATTGCAGCAAGTGAGACGGGCAAGCAGGTAGCTGTGATCGTAGAATTAAAAGCCCGCTTTGATGAGGAGAATAATATTATCTGGGCGCGCAAAATGGAGCGTGCCGGCGTGCATGTGGTCTATGGTCTGCTAGGTGTCAAGACCCATGGCAAGGTAGCATTGGTAGTGCGACAGGAAGCAGGAATGATCCGACGATATGTACATCTAGGCACAGGCAACTATAATCCAACTACGGCTAAGGTCTATACAGATATAGGTATACTCACCTGCAATCCAGAGATTGGCGCCGATGTCTCAGAACTATTTAACTACCTAACCGGATATTCACATCAACGCCGCTATCGTAAGCTTTTGGTGGCGCCGATAAACTTGCGCGAGCGTATGATCGAGTTGATCGAGCGTGAGACAGAACATCATCGCTCCGGTAGGCCTGCGCGTATTATTGCAAAACTCAATAGCCTCACCGATACCAAGGTGATCCGCGCGCTCTATGAAGCCTCGCAAGCCGGTGTATCGATCGACCTTATTGTACGTGGGATATGCTGTCTACGCCCAGGCCTGCCTGGCCTCTCCGATACAGTACGAGTAATCAGTATTGTTGGGCGCTTTCTTGAACATAGCCGTATCTTCTACTTTGCCAATGGTGGGCAAGAGGAGCTCTATTTGGGCAGTGCTGACTGGATGCAACGTAATATGGATCGTCGTATAGAGATTGTCTTCCCAATTGAAGATGAACGGATCAAACAACGTATTAAAAACGAGATTCTAGAGATCTCACTAATGGACAATATGGGTGCGCGGCTACTACATCCTACTGGCAGCTACGAGCGCCTACGACCACGCGATGGTGAAGAAGGAATCGATTCACAAGCTATCTTTCTACAGATGGTGCCACCGCCTCCACGTGAATGAATGGTAATGGCTCAGATAAACATTCTACCATTAGACTAGAGTGCTTTTAAGCGGGCTTTTGCGTCTATGATCTCGTCGCGTGTGAAGTCAGCATTGCCCCAATGGGCAAGAAATTGTTGATAGTGTTTACGCGCCTCTTCACGCTTGCCCAGCTTCTCTTCAATACGACCTAGATAGTAATGGCCTAACACAACACCATATTCAGGATTCTGATAGGACCAGTAGATACCACGTTGTTCTGGATCAAAACCTTCATGCTCAATAAGGCGTGTGAAATGGGTAGCAGCATCTGAGAGATTGCCGGCCTGAAAGGCTGCCAATCCCATTCTCCAATAGAGCCTAATATTATACTTAAGAGGTGTAGACCATAACTGTAGGCTCTCTGCATAATTAGCTTCACGATAGGCGATTGCGCCATTGATCACACGCTTGATCTCGGCCAAACTCTCACGATTGCCACCTGTGCGTTTAAAGAAATAGCTCTCCAGACTAGCAAGCGCGGCCTGTTTGTCGCCTCCTTCCAGCAATGTTAAAGCCAATTGCTGGCTTGCCTCGCGTCCCCCCACATCTAGCCCTGCGCTGCTAATTGCTTCGCGCGCCGAATCTACGGCATCCTCCTTGCGGCCCAAGAAAAGATAGAAATCGGAGCGATAACAGAGCACAATGGTTACTAATGAGGAATTATGCGCTTTTTCAGCAAAGCTGAGGGCGTCATCTAAATGGCGTTGCGCTTCCTGTGCACGTCCATAGGAGAATGCTTGACGGAAGAGCATTAGATATGCCCACACTCTTCCAACTGGATCATTGGTTAGTTTAAGATATTTCTCGATCGCATCTTGTCCTTTGGCTAGTTCATTCTTGATAAAGTAAACTTGTGCTAGATCTAGATAGACACGATAACCTCTATACTCCTTCTTACCCTCCAGCATGGCTTTATACTCATTAAGCGCATTATCATACTTGGCCATACGTGCATAGATATTTCCCAAGAAGTTACGATTCTCGGGTTGACCAGGAAATAGCGCTAGTGAATGGTTGAGTGTTGCAATCGCCGATAAATAGTCCTCATCATCAGCCTGTGCATAAGCAATCATCAAATATATCTGATTAAAGTCAGGATCCAATTCTAGTATACGGTTGTAGCTCTGCACTGCTTTTTTGTAGTCGCTGCTACGCCAAAGCGTAAGGCCTTTCCAAAGGTGCACTTCTTTGTCATTTGGATAGTTGGCCTCCATTTGATTAAAGATCTCCAGCGCCGCACGGTAATCGCCCGAATCATAACCCTGAAAGTAGGCGCTTACCCCACGTATCAACAACTGCTCTCGATAACCGGCGCGATCAATATATTGAAGTGCCTTTTCAATTGCATCGCGAGCACCTTGAAAGTCTTTCAGCACCGATTTTGCGTTACCTATCTGTAGATAGGCAATGGCAAACTGCTCATCAATCTGCACTGCACGCTCTAGATCATCTAACCCCTCATCAAAATGGGTTAGCCAACAACGCTCCATACCACGTGTGTAAAGACGGAAGGCTTCTACTGAAGTAGTCGTCACTTGACCCAATTTAGGCTGCTCGGTAGTTGTATTGGCTTTATTATATAGGCGACTGATCTTGGCTGTAACGGTATCAACTAGCGAGAAGATCTCATCAATGTTATTACCATCGATCACATCAGAGAAGATAATCTTGCCACTCTCCACATCTTCCAGAGTGATATTGAGTCTTAGTCTGGCATTAATTTTGAGAATTGAACCGGAGAGTACTGCCCCTGCCCCTACTTTCTGCGCCACCTGTGAGGCTGTACCACGGTCAATGCTCTTGGCTTCGTGCTTGCCAAGCACTTGCAAGGTATCAAAGAGGCGCTGTTTGCTCACTACTTCAACTGAGCGCACTTGCGCTAGGTTGGTTGTCAGCATCTCAGTAAGACCACGGCTTAACCAATCGAGTTTGGGATCATTGGTAAGATCGTCAAAATACATCACCGCAATCAGCGGGCGGGTTGCTGCTGGAGTATGTGGCACTCGCTCAGCAAACAACCAATAACCAGATATTCCTATAATAATGAGCAGTAATACAATGATCGGTAAGGCCAACAGACGTGAACGAATTCTCACTGCTGAACCACGCGAGGGTACGGTCTCGCGATTGCCGACTACATCAATGGTAGTTTCTGGCTCGGGTGGCGCCATTGTCTTTTTGGCATCACGATGTGTAGTGGAAGCAGACAAGCGTGGTGATGGGCTGGTGGCAGTACTCAGATCCGAGAGATCAAAATTGTTCTCATTATAGAGACGTACTGCAAGCATGCGTAACTCTTCATACAATTCAGATACACGCTGATAGCGCGCTTCCGGCGCTTTAGCCAGCGCTTTCATGACAACTGTCACCAGTTCCTCAGGCACTTCTGGATTGAGAGAGCGGATCGCAGGAGGTTCTTCGGTGGTAACCGCCACCACCAGTTGAGTGCTATTAGCACCTTTGAATGGATGTTGTCCGCTAAACATCTCGTAAAGAATAATACCAAAGGCAAAGATATCTGAACGTACATCAACATGCTTACCAAGAATCTGCTCTGGCGCCATATAGCGCGGCGTACCTACCAGTACACCTTCACGAGTGAGATCATCTGTATTGCGTCCACTCTTACTACGAGATGGTGGGGCAGGCGAGTCTGGGTCGATAAACTTCGCCAGGCCAAAGTCGAGCACCTTTACCTGCTGCTTACGTGTGATGAGAATATTGCTAGGCTTTACATCGCGATGTAGTACCCCGTGTTCATGCGCCTCGGCGAGCGCTTGGGCAATCTGCAAGCCATAATTTAGCGCAACTCTGATATTCAATCGTCCACGACGCATTAACAGTGACAGCGAGTCACCCTCAATATACTCCATTAAGATGAAGTAGCGACCTTCGTGTTGCTCAATACCATAAACAGTGGCGATATTGGGATGAGTAAGACGGGCAGTCGCCTGCGCCTCGCGTAGGAAACGTTTCACTACACGCTCGCGTGACTCGACCTCGCGAGGCAGGAATTTGATTGCGACCGTGCGATTAAGCAACGTATCGCGGGCCATATAGACCTCGCCCATTCCTCCTGCGCCGATCAATTTCTCGATTTCGTATTTGCCGACCTTCTCTCCGATCATCGCTCGCCGCTTACCGGATTTCTGTCCCTGGCTGGCCAATATAGATATTAGCTTTTATAGGGGCGCTTTTCAAACCCTCAATCTGGGTATAGAATAATTTTCCCGAGTCAGCGGTTGACACGGCCGACCCCTCCCGTGCCATCATAGCTGAACCAATTTCCAGAAAAGAATGCAATCACCGCATGAAACAGACGACCAGTAAGGCTAAGGCGCCTCGCGCCACCAAACAGACACGTATGTCCCAGCACGCGCGCCAACTCGTACTGCTGCAGGAGATGTGTAAGGATTTGACCTCTACGCTGGATGAGCCGGAACTGCTTAGCCGTGCTGCTAGCATAATTAGTAGCCATTTCCACCATGCCGTAGTCGCTATCAATATGCTTGATGAGCAGCAGCAGCAACTGCTACTACGCGCCTTCTCAGCAAAGCTTGAAGAGAATCCACATATTGATAGCCAAGTGCCGCTTGACCAGGGTGTAATCGGCCAGGCTGCTACTACACATAGACCTGTGCTGGTTTTAGA
This sequence comes from Acidobacteriota bacterium, assembly GCA_040758525.1. Lineage (GTDB taxonomy): Bacteria > Acidobacteriota > Blastocatellia > Chloracidobacteriales > JADJPF01 > JBFLVQ01. Next base: position 17,437 of record JBFLVQ010000004.1, on the reverse strand, counting down.
TACAGAGAAATGTTCATTCTATATAGATAGATTCTCTCAGGTACGCTGCCAACTTGCCTGTCCAATCTTGCATGGAGAGCGCTTATTGGGTGTACTCAATATTGAGAGCAAACAGGCCAATGCCTTCACTCCCAATGACGTCAAAGCGATCGAGATAGTGGCTGGAACACTTGCGATTGTGATCGAGAATGCCCGTGCTATACGTCGTGTACAAGAGCTTAATTCGACTAAGGATGCTTTGCTTGAGCGTCTCTCACACGATTATCAGCATATCTTCGAGAATGCTATGCATGGAATGAGTCGCTCGACTCCTGCAGGTCGTTTCTTGATTGTCAATCCTGCTTTTGCCCGTATGTTAGGCTATCAATCACCAGAAGATCTATATGATCTAGATATTGCCCTCGATATCTACCAACAGCCGGAACAACGCCACAAACTGGTAGAACTACTTGAGCAGGAAGGCACCATCACCGACTTTGAGACACAGTTTAAGCGCTCTGATGGCCAGGTTATTGATGTAAAGATAAACTCACGTACAGTGCGCGATGGGCGTGGTCGTACTCTCTATTATGATGCTATCGTTGAGGAGATTAGTGAGCGTAAACGACTACAACAACAGTTGCAGCGGCGTGAACGTATGGCAATGATGGGGGAATTGGCGGCGGCGATTGCTCATGAGATCCGTAATCCACTTGCTGCAGTACTCAATTCCGCCGAAGAGCTGCAGGCGCGTGTAGAGTTCTCTGGTACAAATCGACGGTTACTGGAGATTATCTTGGAAGAGGTAGTAAGGCTAGAGCGGATTGTGCGTGACTTTCTCGATTTTGCTCGTCCCTCACAGCTAAAATTGGCCAATGCCGATCTACATCAGATCCTTGAGAAGACTCTTGAGTTGGTAATGCAGAGCCCACAACTAAAATCTGATATCAAAATTGAGCGCCAGTTTGCCCCTGTCCTGCCCCCCTTGCGTCTTGATGAAGGGCGTATGATACAGGTATTCCTTAATGTGATTCTTAATGCTACACAGGCCAGTCAACCTGCTGGTGCTATACAGGTACGTACTAGTCTTGAACCTTGTGCGCTGGAACCAACCTGGATGGGTCAACCACAAGTACTCGTTGAAGTCAGCGACTGCGGTGTAGGTATTCCAGATGATTGTCTACCACGTATCTTCGAACCATTCTTTACCACCAAACCAAGCGGCACAGGACTGGGCCTACCAATTGCGAAACAGATATTAGAAGCCCATGAAGGCACAATTACTGTGCAGAGTAGTGAAGGTGTAGGTACGACAGTGCGTATATTACTGCCAATCTCCAGTGCTCCTCTCAGCGGTTAACCGAACTATCTCTGACAGTGTAGAGAAAAAACCGTTTAGTGAGCAAAAAATGGTACAATGGCAGCTTGATTGCAGGTATAATCCGACTACGTTATATTTGAGCTAAGTTGAAGTAATTCTGTCATCCCTGCACCTAACCGCAAGTGCGGAGTAGGTAGAGCTTGTACAATATCTGATAGATTAAACAAGCTGTGGAGGAAATCAACTCACCGGCAAGGGTAAAAATATTTGCAAGTCACCATAAGGTGTGCTAGCTCTATGTAACTACCGTCCAGGATTAAACAGCAGTTAAAGCCCCTGTGTTGGGCCTAACAAACTTAGCTATCCGGTGAGAAAAATGCTAACTGGACAAGTCGGCTGGACAAGTCGGATTGATGCGAAAAGATTCTTAACAAGATAGCAAGGCGGCGCTTCTCTTCCCACTATACTTCTTTAACAGGATAGTATGAGTAGCGCGATCTTTTGGGTGGAGACAATCTATGAATAAGAGTTCGTGGGTTATGATCTGTGCTCTACTAGTAGCCGTAGCTGGTCTCTTAAGCGCGGTGCTATTGGCAGCCAATCTGCTGATATATGGGCTGGCACTGTTGGCGCTAGCGCTAGCGGGCGGCACGGCTGCGATACTGTTGGCCGCACAGTCAATTTTGAACAACCTCGAGCAGATTCACAAAGGTATGGTGGTATTCAATCCGGAAGAGAGCCGGGAATTTGTTGCCGCCGTCGATTCCACCTATGCAAGTGAGCGTGCGCCTAAAACCACAACCGCCAGTGCGGAGAAGGCATCCCATATTTCTGTGCCCCAGGTATCTACTAGCTTATCAACTGCCGTTACCCATTCACAATCTTCCCTGGCTGCGGCTGTTTCCAAAGAGAGCTATCAACCAGTGAGCGAGCGGACCAGTTCACCATTAATCACGACATCTACACCAGCGCTGGCACCGCCCCCTATTCCATCTAATTCACTTGCTACATCGGCTTTATCAACGACTGCTGCAGTTAACGACTTTGAGACCACATTAGGACATGGGTCGGCTTCAGAATTTGCTATTCCGCCAACTGCTAAGACCGGCAATGTACATATCTCTACGACAACTGTATCGGCGCCCATTATAGAAGATCTACCACAGACTGATGATATGGAGACCACCCAATCCTATCTACCTTCAGAATTACAGGGTGGCAAAAAGGATAATACCCGATCGGCTAAGTCAGCCGAACTTTCTACGGCTACTACTAGCTATGCTGCTAATACCTCTCCAGAAGCGACAATAGGATTTGCCGCCGGTTTTAGCAGAAACCCCTCCGGTCAGGGCGAACCGACCAAAACATCGGAAACCAAGGCACGAGCTAAGTTGGTACGTAAACGCTATAATACTTTTGCTGGGCTCTCACTTCATGATATTGATCCAGCAGACAATATTAGTCCACACAAAGAGGATATTCTCACACCACCACCGCCACCGCCACCACCACCCTCACGCAAAGAGACGAACAAAAAGCGTTATAGTACCTTTGCTGGCCTTTCACTTATGGATCGTGGTTCTTCGAAAGCGGCTGTCACCTCAGCGCAAACTATTAATGCTTCTCCAACTGAACCACCAAGGAGCAACAGACTAGTAACACCTGCTCCAAATACAACTAACATCCCACACGCCAAACCAACAGAGAGTTTGGCAGCGACTCCAGAAAGAAATGCCGCGCCAGCGGTTATCTCCTCGCGTGCGACCAGTCCAGCCAGTTCTGGCAAGATGTCGCGCAAACGCTATCAAACCTTTATGGGGTTGTCGCTCTCCAAGACACCTCAACCGCTTAAACGACTTGATGAACCATCTGAGCAGACGGCACCCTTACAGTCGCCTATCTCTGCAGTTGAGCAGAGTAGCTATAATCGGACGCCTGCTGCTGCCCCACAAACAGCCATTAACAAAGGTCAGATGGGCAATCTTGTCGATGGTTTCTGTTCGCTTTGTGGTAGTCCACAAGCAGCCGGTACCGAATATAGTGGGGTACAATCAGAACCAGAGTTTTGCTGGTATTGTGGCGCAAAACTGAAAATGAACTAGGATTAGCCGGGCTAAATTTAGCTTGGAAATTGACTTTAGTAATGGAGACGATATAATCTTACTGGCGCTAGGAAACAATATCGTGATTGTGATAAGAAGGCTGCACTGACAGTTATAGTATTAATGTCGTAGCTGAAGGTAGCCTATTCTGGTATACTGACTAAATTGCATTGACGCGGCAATGCAATTGTCAAATTGATGGTAGCTTTGGTTAGGAAACTATCGTCGCTATCATTTTCACAATCCGCTTCTGATATTTGTGCTATTTTTACTGAGGCATGCGGTGAGCGCTGTATGGTTCAAGCCTTGAACTTTGAGGAAGACAGCCGAGACGAACTAATTGAGCGTTATCTACCTTATGTGCGCTCGATTGCACAGTCGATTGTCTCGAAACTGCCGGCCCAAATCGATATTAATGATTTGATCGGATACGGACGTATTGGTTTGATTGAAGCTGTCGAACGCTTTGATCGAACCCGTGGCGTCAGTTTTAAAACCTTTGCTTACTACCGTATTAAAGGGGCGATCTACGACGGGCTACGTCAAATCGGCTGGTTCTCGCGATCCGAATTTGCACGTATACGTTTTGAGCAGAATGCTACCGAATTGATGAACAGCTATTCGGATGCTAATAGTGAAATGCGTAGTCAACCCGTTGAGGACGAGATTCATGAAGTTGAGGCAATCTTTTCTGGTATTGTCTCTGCCTATATGCTCTCGTTAGAATCGTCTGAAACACTTAATACTCCCGAGAATCGCGCCGCTCCAGATGAAGATTATGCGGCCAAAGAGTTCCGTCAGATCATTAGGCAAGCAATTTCACAACTGCCTGAGACGGAACGTAAACTGATCGAATACTATTATTACCATGGCCTGACGCTAGAGGAGATTGGCAATAAGCTGGGACTTTCAAAATCTTGGGCGTCACGTCTACATAGCAAATGTCTGCAACACCTTTGCCAGATGCTGAAGGCGAAGGGGATTGTTGGAGCCACTTAAGGAGCAGCAGTGAGTTCAGTATGCGATTATTCGTGCACTGAACTCACCGCCGCAGCCATAAGGGCGGTGCCACAATGTTAGACCGATAATACATATATATATTCGAGTATATTGGAGGTAAAAATCATGGATCCTATTAATGTTAGCAATATAGCATCCTCATCCACCCAGCAGACACAATCCACAGAAGCAAAGCGCGTCATTACCAATGACGATTTTGAGACTGTACGCACTAGTTCTAGCTCTACAGAATTGAATGCTGAAGTAGAGAAGCTTAAAGAGTCGGGGCTAGTCTCAGGCGATCAGATACGGCTTGCATCAACTGAAGCGCAGGCGACGTTTGAGCGTTATGTACAGCCTGGCAGTGAATTGAATGGTTATAATACTCTCTTTCATGATAACCGTACCAAACTAGAATCATTACGTGCCGAATTGGATCGTGTAGGCGGCACACGTGAGACTGGCCAGGTAGGCAATTATTTAAACAGCTTGGATAAAGAATTCTCATCGCTAGAAGGCATATTACAGAACATTGATATCAACGCGCCCGTCAACCCGATGGAAATGATCAAGCTGCAGGTTAAAATGGAGAGTATTACGCAGAACGTGGAAGTACTCAGCAAAGTAGTAGATCAGATCAGCACTGGGATCAAAACTGTTTTGCAAACCAATATTTAATCTGGCAGATCCGGCGTCCGCCCGGATCGACAACAGAGTAGACAAGCCGGCCGGCTATCTCCGGCCGGTTCTATATTCTGTGCCCGGACGGCTCAATAATGACAGATATATCATTTTTGATAGGAGAGCTGCATGCTGCGAAAGCTGTCAATTATATGTATTCTCCTTTTCAGCACTTTTGGCCTGACCGCCTGCGACCGCCATCGTGAACTGGTAACTGGTTTGACCGAGAAAGAGGCACAACGTATCTGTGTGCTATTACAACGCAATGGTCTGATTGCCAATGCTGTGAAATCTGGTTCAGAGGATACCGTAAGCTGGTCGGTTACCATTGAAACTCCCTTCATCATTGGCGATGAGGCAGTTAATAAAGCGCGTTATATCCTTGACGAGAATGACTTGCCACGCGCGCGTGAGAATCCATACCTCTCGGTCTTTAAGTCTGAGAGTCTTATTCCCACTCAAACTGAGGAAGAGTTGCGTAAGTTAGCCGCTACTCAGGAAGCGATCGCGTTGATGCTTGAGAAGGTCAATGGTGTGGTGAGTGCGAATGTGAATGTGGTAATGCCCAATCCCAACCCACTCGTTGATGCAAGTAAACAGTCGCGTCCCTCCGCTTCGGTGTTACTAAAATATAACACTCCCAATGAGCCTTACTCGGTCAGTGAGATACGTAGCCTGGTCGCTTCGGCAATAGAAGGATTGGACGCCGATCGTGTACAAGTTGTGATGAAAGCTGTACCTGCGCCTAATATCAACCAGTTCGACAATCTTAAGAACCGGTATATAAGGTTGATCTTTGTTGCTGCCATTACGATTGTGCTAATTCTTAGCGGCCTGCTTGCCTTTTCTGTGATGCGTATACGTAAGTTGGGCAGTCGTATTGCCCAGCTTGAGCGCAACCAGGCGATACGTCCAGTAGGAAGTAGAGGGCAGCCAGCCACGGCAGCCAATGCGGCAGCGCGCTAAGCGCTAATCGCTGATCTTGTGGGCTCGCTGCCGAGAGTAGATCTTCGGCTATGGAGAACTCTTTTTCGCCGCGCTTGCAGGCATTACTTACTGTAGCCCTTCTTTTGGATGGAGAGGAGGCATTGCCATTATTTGAGAGCCTCCCTCGCGAAGAGAAGGATTTGATAATGTCTAGGGCCAACAAGTACCTACAGTTGTCGGAAGACGACCGTCGTAGTGCCCTTGCGGCTGGCCTTAAGGCATTACGTAGTGAGTTTTTACTGCGTCAGATCACAGATGTGCATCCTTCGCATATTGCACTAGTACTAACCAATGAACCAGCCGCGATTATACGAATGATCTTCTACCATCTCCCGGCTGAGATGGTAGAAGAGGCAATGCGTTATTTCCCTGAGCGTACCATACGTCAGTTGGCTGCCTATCCCAATCCTCCATCAGTAGCGCCAGAATTACTCGAAGTGGTTAAGCACGCTTTTATTCGACAGTTCACTTTTATATTACCTGGCGAAAACCCTATGACCAGGCTTAATGCCACACGTCTACGTGCACTACAAAGGGAGATGAGTCTACAGACAATCGCCACCGCCATGCGTAGAATTGACCGCCAGGAGTTGGTCGAGTCGCTACAACGTTTTCCCCGTGCCTACTCAAAGGAGATTGTACGACGTATTAAGCTGCTACGTGATGTTGATCCTGCTCAGGTACTGATTGCCGAACGCTGTCTGGTCTGGCTTACTGCACAACAACTGCGCAACTTCTCGATTATTGATGACACGGGATTGATGCTGCTAGCAGGCGCGCTTCTTAATGAGGGTGAGTCGCTGCAGAAGTTCTTAACGCAGAAGTTCTCTATCGAAGAGGCGGGACGTTTCTTTGACCTAGCAGCACGTTTGCGTCAGACCGATGCAGAACTTGCTGCTTTTGCTAATGAACAGTTTCAGAGTTGTCTGGCGTCGCTGCTACAACCGCGCCGTCAGTTGGAGACCAGTCCGGAGGTGAATGTACCAGCAGCAAATGGCTAAATAGTCTAGACATCTGAGAACCGGCATAGTTCGACGTACTACTATACTTATCCTTAGACTTCAAGGCCATCTTTTGCGTATAATAGAACCATCTGTGGACAATCAACAATGGCCTGAGTGGTAATGATTAGGGGGCGATAGATGACAATGAATAAGATCATCAAAGGCGCGGAACGGCCAACAACCGTTGATACCTTTGAACAGCCTATTGTTAAAGGGCCCGAAGGTGCTGGTGCCGTTATCAAAGGTAGCGTCTATGATGCTGCTGCCGAGGCACGTCGTATCATTGAACGTGCACGTGAGCAGGCGCAACAGATTATTGTTAATGCCCAACCCCAGATTGATGCAAAATGGGCGGAATTAGAAGAAGAACGTCAACGCCTTAATGAAGAGCGTGTGGCCATCGAAGAAGAGCGGCGTATTGCCATTGAGGAGGCACGTGAGGAGGGTTACAAGGAGGGCTTTGCTAAGGTCAATGAGATTATCTATGACCTTACTGAGAAGAAACGTGAAGTGCTCTCTCAGGCAGAAGCCGATATGATTCGACTCTCAATTCGTGTGGCAGCACGTATTATTGGTCGTGAGCTACGCCAACATCCTGATACAATCGCTGATATTGTTACCCAAGCAATCCAGACTGTACGTAATCAGACTAAGATTACAATCCGTGTCAATCCCGATGATATTGAGCATCTGGTCAAGAGTCGCGAGCAACTGCTCAATAGGGTAGGTCAATCCAAAATTATTGATTTTCAGAGCGACGCCAAGGTGCAACCAGGTGGCTGCATCATTGAATCTGAAGCTGGGGTTGTCAATGCTCAGCTTAAGACTCAGCTTGAAGTAATGGAAAAAGTATTACTTAAACGCGCCGGACATATCCGATAAGGTGAGTGAATTATGGGCTCATTGGATATAGATATCGATATATCCCGTTACCTTGATGAAATTGACTCTATCGCTCCGGTAGAGGTGCGTGGACGTGTAACAGGATTAGTAGGTCTAATCGTGAAAGCAGCCGTACCAGAAGTCTGGGTTGGCGAGCTTTGTCTTATCAACACACCCCATAGTGCTCAGCCAGTGAAGGCCGAAGTGGTAGGTTTTCGCGATAATGAGGTAATGTTGATGCCACTTGGCGATATTAGCAACATAGGTATGAACTGTGAGGTGATTCCTACTGGTCATGCTCTTACTGTAAAGGTTGGTGACGAGTTGTTAGGACGTGTGCTGAATGGCTTGGGCGAACCAATCGACCTACAGACACGCGGACCGCTCTACTCCAGCATAGAATACCCTGTCCATAATGCTCCACCCGATCCAATGAAGCGTGAACGTGTACTTAAGCCCCTTGAGATTGGCATACGTTCCATTGATGGCCTGCTCACTGTTGGACAAGGCCAGCGTATAGGTATCTTCGCAGCCGCCGGTGTGGGTAAGTCAACTACGCTAGGTATGATTGCACGTAATACCGAAGCCGAGATTAATGTCATTGCGCTAATCGGTGAGCGCGGTCGTGAAGTGCGTGACTTCCTTGATAATGACCTTGGTCCTGAAGGTCTCAAGCGCTCTGTGGTAGTGGTAGCGACCTCCAACGAGCCCTCGCTAATACGTCTAAAAGCAGCCTATGTGGCTACTGCAATTGCCGAATACTTCCGTGACAAGGGTAAGAAGGTAATGTTAATGATGGATTCGGTAACACGTTTTGCCCGTGCTAAACGTGAGGTAGGACTAGCTACCGGTGAGCCTCCTGCACGTGGTGGTTTTCCACCTTCCGTCTTCTCGGAATTACCCAAGCTCTTGGAACGCACTGGCAATTCTGACAAAGGTTCAATTACCGCCTTCTACACAGTGCTGGTTGAGGGCGATGATATGAATGAGCCGGTGGCTGATGAGGTGCGTTCAATCTTGGATGGTCATATCATCCTCTCGCGCGCATTAGCGGCACGTAACCATTATCCGGCTATCAATATTTCCGATAGTGTTAGCCGTGTACAGACTTTTGTTGCTAGCAAAGAACATGTCGCAGCTTCAGCAAAACTACGCGAAGTATTGGCCACCTATGAGAAGGAGAAAGATCTTATCTTGATAGGCGCCTACAAACGTGGCAGCGATGCTAAAGTCGATTATGCAATTGACCGTATTGATGCCGTCAATGGTTATCTACGGCAGGGTACACATGACAAGGTGCGTTTTGATGATGCTGTCAACCAGCTTATCAAACTCTTTCCACCGGGTCGTTAGCAAGATAGGGAGAATTAATGGCTAAAGCACCAAAATATCGCCTCCAACCGGTTCTTGATGAGAAGGTACGATTACGTGAGGAGGCAGTGAAGTTTCTTAATAAGAAAAAGGAGGATTTGGCGGCTGAAGAGGCGCGTTTGGCGCAAGTCGTAGAAGAGTTACAACATGCCATAGATCATAAGGATCAGATGGTTGAGGAATATAATTCCAGCATGTTTGCCGGTAAACTTAAGGTTGATGAGATTAAAATACGTAAGCTACATATTGAGGATATGATCGTCAAGATCGAAGAGATCAAGCAGCGTGTAGAGAATCAGAAGAAGGCTGTAGCGCGTGCCGAGGTCGAGGTCGAGAAGGCGCAGGATGCCCTGATTGCCGCCTCTAAGGAAGTCCAAGTAATGGAGAAACACAAGGAGAATTGGCTGCGTGCCCTACAAGAGGAGGCTCTTAAAAAAGAGGCACGTGAGCTTGAGGAGATCGCGCAAGGCATGTATACAGTGGCGATGATGAATCGCCCTAAGGAAGAGCTATAACTAAAATTTTTTAACAGAGGCGCTATTTAAGACGTCTATTGGAGGAGTTTATGAGTAACAAGATTAATAACCCTTTTGGCGCAGGTAATGCCGGCCTCTTTAATCCTGAGCAAAAGAGAGGCGAGCGTAGTACGGCAAGTAAGGGGTTTGGAGAATTTCTTGAGATTGATGAACGCGACCAGAGTAGCAGTGGAGAGGCAGAAAACCTTGAGAATGGCGCACTCGGTGAGGGCTTGTTTGGTTCAGTCTTTGGTAAGATTGGCCAGCAGGGTGATGAGCCAGGACGTAACGATAGTGATGAGCGCGATAATAGACGCAACACCAGTAACACTCGCCGTAATAATAATGAACCCATCGAGGAAGATTATAAACCTGGACAGAAACCGGTACAGAAGCCAAAACGCGCCATTGCCAAGGGATTTGAGAAGGATTTTCCCCCAGAGGAAGAGAAGCTAAAGGAGACCAAACCAGAATCGTCTACATTGGCACCTTTTCAGGTACCGCTGCAGGTTGATACTATTCGTCCTATCGCACCGGTAGAAAAACCCACCACCATCATACCCACAAAGATGATAGACCAGATCGTACAGGAAGTGCGCCTAGGCATAAATGCGCGTGGTGAAGTAGAGTTCCAGTTCGATCTGAAATCGGAAGTTCTCGATGGTCTTAAGCTTAAGATTAGCACGAAAGATGGCCAAGTATCGGCCTCTTTTATTGCCGAGAATGTGCACGTCAAAGATACGATCGATCAAGGCGCGCAGGAACTGGTCAAAGCCCTGCAAGCGCGCGGGCTGGAAGTGGCGGAGTTACAAGTCTCGGTTGGTGCCAATATGGCCGGCTCAGGTCAAGGTCAGCAGCAGAATCAGCAACAGGGTCAGCAGCAGTCCTTTTATACATCCCAAGCTGATTATGGTCGAACTGGCGACAGCACCACAGGCGGTAATGCTGCTGAGTCGGAACAGCCCAGTGTGACTCGTTCCAACACCAACTATACAATCTGATAGATCTAGGGGTGCAAAGCTATGGGCGGAACGACTGTTTCCGCCTCTACAGCCTGGGCTGTCTGTAGGCAGCCTGGGTAAATTTGTGTCGGTGGGCAGGTGATAGAGTGATAGTTTGTCAATCTATTAATTTCTATCTAGGAGGGGGAAGATCTTGTACAAGGCGATGAATCGGATCACACCGTTTCACTTCACCAATCTACCCAAAGTGTCCCCCGAACGTATTAAGCTATCCCAAGCGATGTCAAGTTGCCTACCAGGACTGCGCTGGGAGGAGACTTTTCGTGAGCTACTGGCTACTGTACTGCGCAAATATATACGTGGCAAACGACAGTTAATGCTCAATTTCCAGATTAGTAGTGACGAGGCGCCGGAAGAGCAGTGGGAGAAAAACTTTAGTGCCATTGAGAAGGATACTCTTATGATCGGGCGCAATGCCGCCTGTGAACTGCATCTTAATAATCGCGTTGTCTCCAGTCAGCATGCCCGCATTGTCGCCAATAAGGGGCAATATTACATAATCGATCAGAGCGCCAATGGTACATTTCTCAATGGCAAGCAGGTGCCAGGCAAAACTCCTACGCTGCTCAATAATGGTGACACTATCGGTATCTATCCTTACCAGCTTGTCTTCACACTTAATCAAATTATTTCCTCTGAGGAGACACATGTTGGTTTCAAGATCGAGAATATTGCGGAATTCTCTTATGCAGAGGTAGCACGCAAATTGGCTACGCCAATACCGCTCGCGGTAGTAGGGATTGAGCCATTTGGCCGTAAGGCATTATTAGAGTTGGATCCCAATTTTCTTATTGGAATGGTTGACCTGATCTTCGGCAGTGAAGGCAATCCTAGCAGCAAGCTACTACGCACACTCTCGAATATTGAAACCGGCGTAATCGAATTTCTCTTGTTACGCCTGATCAAGACCATGAGTGACACTACGGCAGCCTTCTCAAGCACTACAGTACGTCTTGAGCAGCTACTAATACAGGGTGGACAGGTACTAAAGAATCCTGAGGCGATTGCCGAGGCTAATGAACCTGTGCTGCAGGTAACAACCCGTGTCAGTGTAGCTGAACTGCTTGGCTACTTTAATCTCTATTTTCCTTATGGATTGCTCAAGAGTGCGGCTGAGCAAGAGGTAACAGAGCAGAATGAACTGAATCTGCTGCGTATCTGGCTGCCTAGAGTCGAAACAGTCAAGACCGAATTGGTAACAGAGATAGGCGAGATCAAACTCTCTTCAGCCGAACTACCTACACTTGAACCGAATGACATTATTCTGCTCCAAGATGTCAATCTAAAATTCTATGGTACGGAGCTTTCCGGAGAAGTTAATGTACGACTAGGGCTATGGGGAGAGACCTGCTTCCGAGGTGATATCATCACGGATGAGACAGGAGTAAAGGCGATCCTCAATTCTGCCTATAAAAATCCACGCAAGCATGCTAACGAAGGGGGATTTAAGGAGAATCCTATGACCACAGATGCGCAACCAGAGGGGGGCGAAATAGAAGATAACGATCTGGCACAGAGTGCCGATTTTGTGCAATCCGTGCCAGTAACAATTGTGGTTGAACTGGGTCGGCGCAACCTGACCATTTCCGATGTTACTCGTCTACGTATTGGCCAGATCATTGATCTACAACGTACACCATCTGAACCGGTAGATCTTACTGTTGATGGTAAGATCATAGGTAAAGGTGAACTAGTGGATGTTGATGGCGAGCTGGGTGTACGTATATTACGACTATTCAAGTAATGTCAGACTGAAGGTAGTGTGCCCTGCTAGATAAAGCCACTCATTTCTTGAGAAGGTGAGGGTGATTTTGTGAACCTGTCAATGGTTTACTGTCTTATACTGCAACAACTCGACCCAACACAGCCGGGAGCGGTATCTGAGCCGATCTTAGGCGACTCCTGGACACTGTTAATGATGGTGCTAAAGATGGGTTTAATGCTAGGAGGAGTCTGCCTGCTGATGTTTGTACTACTACGTTACGGATTACCACGTTTTGTTGGTATGCAAGCACCGGGCGCAGGACTGATGCGCGTGATTGCACGCTTTCCATTAGAAACGCAAAAGACACTCTATATTGTAGAGGCGGCTGGCAAGCATCTACTGCTGGGAGTGACACAAGAGCGTATTGAGGTGCTCTCAGAACTGCCATCCGAAGCCATACAAGCGGCTCTTGATGCGGCGGCGGTAGCTGAGCCTACGCCGGTCGCACGATTGGGTTCAAGCGCAGTGAAAGAGTTTAGCAAATATTTGAGGAGGGAGAGGCCATGATTACGCGCAATCATGTGGGAACAGGGCGACAATGGATAGATATTTGGAAGCGCTGGCGACCCGGTCGGCGTGGCTTAGGCCTTATTGTGTTACTCTTTTTAGCACTGCTAGTGCCAGTAGTAACAAACGCACAGAACGATATTACTCGTACCCCTACCAGTCCAATTGTGCTGATTGTTGTGTTGGGGGCACTCTCACTGGCACCATTTATATTGATTACCATGACTTCCTTTGTGAAGATCTCGGTAGTGCTCTCAATACTGCGCAATGCATTAGGAACCCAGCAGATTCCTCCCAATCAAGTAATCACTGGGCTCGCTTTTATCCTCTCGATCTTTATTATGACGCCAGTAGCACAGGGCATCTATGAGCAGGTTGGTCTGGTACAAGAGACTAACACGATATTTTCGGAAGTGAATGTTAGGGTACTCTATGAGGCAGCTAAACGTGGTCAGGAGCCATTGCGCGAATTTCTCATCAAGAACTGTCATGATCGTGACCGTCTGCTCTTCTTAGAACTAGCCAAGCGTATGACCAAAGGCGACACCAGTTTTATTCATGCAGGCAGTTTTCGTGTAATCATTCCTGCGTTTGTTACTAGCGAACTGAAGGAGGCTTTTCAGATCGGCTTCCTGATCTTTATCCCATTCTTGATTATAGATATGATTGTTGCCAATATCCTTACCTCTATGGGTATGACAATGCTCTCGCCAGTCACGATCTCGCTACCTTTCAAATTGCTTATCTTTGTGCTTGTCGATGGCTGGTATCTATTAGTAAAAGGTCTTGTACTTAGCTATTTATAAACATGCATCATTTAATGAAGGAGTCTTGCTATGGATCAAATAGTGATTGGCCTTACCAAACAGGCATTGCTGCTTATTCTGGTACTCTCAGCACCGGCAATGATTGCAGCCATGGCGGTCGGCTTCATTATCAGCCTCTTCCAAGCCGTGACGCAGGTGCAGGAACAGACCCTCACCTTTGTACCAAAGATTATTGCTACATTTATTGTTTTAGCAGTGGCCGGCACCTGGATGTTAGCGACATTAATACGCTTTACTCAGACGGTCTTCACTCAATTGCCGAATGTACGCTGAGATGAGGCTTGGCGAAGGCGGGATATAATGGAGAGTAATCTCGACTTCTTTTTCAATATAATTACTCTGCTGCTGAAATCGCTTGGTATTGAAGAGAATCCCGAGCGTTTCTTTCAGATTATTATCTTAATAATGGGGCGATTAGTGGCGGCAATCAACTTTACTCCATTCTTTGGCGGTAACACAGTATCGAGCCGAATTAAGATTGCCCTTGCCATCTCACTCTCTTTTCTTCTCTATCCAGCAGTAGCAGCAACTGTCCCACCAGAACTGTTGCCAAGAGGTTTTCTTCCTCTGGTATTGCTACTGCTCAAAGAGGCTATGGTTGGTTTTACGCTTGGGTTTATCACCTCGCTAATCTTTCATGGCATACAATCAGCCGGACAGATGGTTGATAATATGCGTGGCGCAACCATTGCGCAGTTACTCTCGCTGGAATTTAATACCCAAGTTTCATTAGTTGGCCAGATAAAATTACAAGCAGCAATTGTACTGTTCTTCATTCTTAACGGCCACTTGCTCTTTATTCGAGGACTCTTTTATAGCTTTGAAGTGCTGCCTATCAATGCCTTTCCCCGCACAGGGGGAGGAATTGCTATGGGTAATGAGCTGACACCATTAGTAAGCGACCTGATTAGACTCTCTAGCGATGTGCTGATTGTCTCTATGCAGTTGGCAGCGCCGGTATTAGTCTGTCTCTTTCTCACTGACATTGTCTTTGGTATCTTCAATCGAGTAGCGCCACAGATCAATGTCTTCTTCCTCTCATTGTCTGTTAAGATGTTGGTAGCTTGTGCCATGCTTTTCCTTCTCTGGGGGGCAATTGTGAGCCAAATGGAAGAGCGTTTCTCGGTCTATCTAAAGGCGCTCTACACCTTTATTGCCAAAGGCATTCCGGGTGGGTAACGAGCAGCGACTTTTTGCCGATAATTATTCGACTAAATAGTGCGGAGTATTGAGCAATGTCACAAGGCCAGGGCGGCGAAAAGACAGAAAAACCGACTCCAAAGCGTATACGAGATGCGCGTAAGAAAGGGAATGTCGCAAAAAGCAAGGATATGACAAATGCGATTCTCTTTCTTTGCACAGTTATGCTGCTGGCTATCCTTAACCACTTTAATGCTGGTGTATTGATGGGCCTTATGAAGGATGCCTTACAGCTAGCCTTCACAATTGAGGATTTGAACCTGGCAAATACAGCAGATGCATTTGGATTGGGTGGGATAACCATGTTCAAAGTGCTGGCGCCGGTTTTGGCAGCCAATGTTGTGCTGGCCTTAGCTATCGATTTTATTCAGATTGGTGCGCTATTTACTGCCGAGACAATTAAGCCTAAATTCGATAAGCTAAATCCAGTAAACGGCTTTAAGGGTCTGTTTGCCAATAAAAAGACTTATGTCGAGTTGGTCAAAACACTGCTCAAAATTGTGATCCTTAGTGCGCTCTTTTATGTTATTTTTAAGAATCAGATTGAGCCATTGGTATTGGCGGCACGACGCTCACTTTGGTACTCGGCCGGTCTTACTGGTGAAATCTTGTTTGATATATCGGTGAAAGTAGGCGGCCTCTTTTTGATCATCGGGGTAGTCGATTTCGGTATTCAGCGTCAGCTTTGGCTGAAAGATCTAATGATGACCAAATATGAGGTCAAACAGGAATATAAGCAGGATGAAGGCGATCCGCATCATAAAGCGGCACGCAAACGCCTGCATCGCGAACTGCTACAGCATAACGCGATACAAGATGTAAAGAAGGCGGATGTAGTCATCGTGAACCCTACACATATTGCCGTTGCGATTCGATATAATAAGGAAGAGATGAGTGCACCTCAAATCATTGCTAAAGGTGAAATGCTAATGGCTGAGAAGATCCTTGAGGTAGCACGTGAAAACAATATCCCAGTAATGCGTAACGTACCACTAGCACAGGCGCTTAACAAATTGGAAGTAGGCGAAGAGGTTCCTGAAGAACTCTATGAGGCAGTTGCTGAAGTGCTTAACTGGGTCTACCGGCTGGCAAAACAGAACAACCAAAAGTAACCTATTAATAGTATAAGAGGATTCAATTATGGCCAATGATATTAAAACCCGATTAGATAATGTTAACCTAGGTGGAAACCTCGACCGTGTCGTAGATCAGCGTATTGAACGGGATCGCGATGGTCAAGTAGTCCTCTATAATGATGTGCAACAGGCCGAATTGCGTGGCCGCACGACGGTAGAAGGCGTTATCCCTGAATATAGCCCAGAAGCACTGAGCTTTATTGAAGCGTTACGCCTTGATCAACTGCCTCCTACTCGCGCAGAGCTTGAGCCACCCTCTATACAATTTGTTCTTTATGCTTTTGGTGATCCTACTCAGCGCAAAATGAATTTTGAGAAGATTACCCGTAACCAAAAAGGCAAAACTAATCAACTACTACAAAAGATCAACCAGCAACTACCAGGCACTGGTAGCACACAGCAGAAGCTTATTAGTCAACTGGAAAAAGAGGCCCGTATGCTCAATCTGGTTAACCACCTGCTCGAGATCCAGGACAGTATCCTTGCTCGTATGGGCTCGCAGACTAAAGGTTAAGCGGCATGAGCAGTGACCCTATGTTGCAGGGATGGTTGGATGGGCGAGTAAGCCTTTCAAGGGTGAAGGGCTGGCAGCCAGAAGAGTATCAATTGATGCTTATGCTCGGTTATACACTACATGAGCAGGGTCGCTCAGAAGAGGCTGCGATCATCTTTGAAGGCCTACTCTCGCTTGATCCACGTAATGCCTATTGTCATAGTGCCTTGGGAGCAGCCTATCTACGGCTAGAACAGGATGAAAAGGCCCTTACACATCTAAACATGGCCCTTCAGTTTGATGGTAGGGATATTTCGGCCTATATTAACCGTGCTGAGCTCTACATGAAACAACAGAACTATAAACAGGCCCAAGCAGACCTAGAAATGGCCATTAAGATTGGTGCAACCCTTGGCATGAGAAACCAGGCCGTAAAACGGGCACAAGGACTTCTTAATACCGCTAAACGACTACAAAAGTACTAGTTAGGGCCACAGAAATCCCGGATTTTTTCTCCTAAATAATAGTTTTGACACGCAACTTTTATTTTCAGGCACCGATAATTTTGGTGAACTTGAACAAAGTACAATATAACGCCATCAAAAAATTTATATTTTAGAAAAAAAGAGAGAGAGATCTGAAAGGA
>JBFLVQ010000003.1:0-48458 GCA_040758525.1 Acidobacteriota bacterium | reverse complement strand
AAATATTCTCAGGGATAAGGGTTTAATTGAAGATTAATTGAATGTGTCCGCGAGTGTGTCCGTAAAACATTAGAGCCACCGAAAAGGTGGCTCTAAGTTATTGATTTTAATATGCGCCCGGCATGACTCGAACATGCGACCTTTTGGTTCGTAGCCAAACGCTCTATCCAACTGAGCTACGGGCGCATAAGCAACGGACTCTTACAATAGCCAATTGCCCTGTAAGCGTCAAGTGTTGGTCGCAGTCTGTGCCCTCAATCATATAACGTAGTAGATCTACACAAGCCGCGCATTACTGGAATCGCACACTCGGTTACCCATTATTTTTTATCGTATTGTTTCCATATTTTTGAATTTAAAATTCATTTTTTTGGCTCTTACTAAGAGAATTTTCTGCTTAAGCTTTTTCCATAGCCTTAAGAAGAGTCCTAAATGGAAAGGTTTGTTGTTATTCCGGAGAGCCTTTGCCATTGGCATTCTAATTGCATTTAGCAAGGGCTCTCGCTCTTTGTAAAGAGGTGGCTAGTAAAGGATTTTGATGGTAGTTTGATTGCCGACTAAGCACGACGTTTCCATTAATATAGAAACGCATGCTTAGGTTTTCAGACTGTATTTGGTTCTGTTATTATGGCTACTAGATCTTGCTAGTAGCAAGATGTGACTTTGTTACTTTACCATAACTAGAGAAAAATCTTTTCTAGAAGTCTGATAAATGAACAAACGCTCCCTACCCCGTTGGGTGGGTTTTATTTATCGAACAGCCGCCTCACCAGAGGTGAGAATTCACTGATTCGATTATTAATGAGGAGGAACTTCAATATGAAGTACCGAGGATTATTGTTGGTTAAGACCCTCCTTTGCGCTCTCGTGCTAGCTGTTGTGGGCGGTGCAATACCAGCCTATGGTCAGTCTGTCACAGGTGCATTAACAGGGACTGTAACCGATGAGAGTAAGGCGGTGATTGCCGGCGCAGAGGTACTTGTAAAGAATACTGGTACAGGTGCTGAAGTGACGACCACCACCAATGAGAATGGCAATTTCCGGGTGCCAGCACTTAATCCTGGCATTTATAGTGTAACCGTCACAGCACAAGGATTCAAACGTGCAGATGTCACTCAGTTAACGATTAAGCTGGGTGTTGAAAGCAGCATCGACATACTAATGCAAGTTGGTGTTGAGAGTGAAATAGTTGAAGTGACTGGCGGTGAAGTAACCATCGAGCGAGAGTCGGCACAGATTTCCGCTAACTTTGATGCTCGTAAAGTTGCTGACCTGCCCAACAGCGTAGCAGGTGGTGGTGTTGACACAATCGCACTGCTTACTCCTGGCGTGGTTGCGACTGATGATACTCTCTTCAGTAATAACAATGGCACCGGCATCTCTTCGAATGGTGGCCGTGGTCGTTCCAACAACTTTACCATTGATGGTCAGGATAATAACGATATCTCTGTGGCCGGTCCATCCCTCTTTATCACCAATGCGGATGCGGTACAGGAGTTCCAGATTGTTACCAACAACTTCTCGGCTGAGTATGGTCAGTCATCTGGTTCGGTGGTAAACATCATCACCAAGGGTGGTACAAATGAGTTTCACGGTTCGGTTGCTTACTTCCACCGTGATCGCAAACTCTTTGACACACTTACCACACTTGAGCGTCGTACTGGTAAGAAAGAGGCCAATCCACTTCTTAATAACACCTTTGGTTTTACCATTGGCGGTCCTGTTGTGAAGGATAAGGTTTTCTTCTTTACCAGCTACCAGGGAATTCGTCAAATTTCTACTACCTTTGGTGAGTCTGGACCGAACGGATTGGTACCCACCCCAGCCGGTGTACAGGCCCTGCTCTCCATTGCCAGTCCAAACACGGCTAATGTGATACGTCTTACCAATCCATTTGCCCAACCGATTGGCAGTCCTGAGATCGTACCTGGCACACTCACAACCGTAACAGTTAAAGGTGTACCAGTCCAGTTTTCACAAATTCGCCGCAATGTTCCTAATCCTTTTGAGGAGAACCTTGCGACAGCTCGCGGTGACTGGAATATCAATGACAAGGCGCGTCTGTTTGGTCGCTACATTTATCAGAAGCAGGAGAGTGGCAATGCTGTAGGTGGATTCAATGGTGGCTTCTTGGGCGATGTTCCCTCGCGCAGCCAACAAGTAGGCGCCACCTTAGTCTATCAGCTCTCTCCACGTGCGGTAAATGAGTTCCGTTTCAACTATAGCCGTATACGCGTTAACTTTGGTGGCGGCGCATTGCCAGCAGCAGAGCAGGCTGATCAGGCAATAGCTTTCTATAATCTGCCCGCTGGTTTTGTTGATTTTGGCCCAGCAAATAACTTACCGCAGGGTCGTATCAATGACAACTACCAGTTCTTGAACAATTTCTCATTAACGCTTGGCCGTCACTCTTTCAAGGCCGGTGTCGATATCAAGCGTCGTCTCACCGATTCGAACTTCTTGCCGAACCAGAACGGCACATTTAACTTCGCCAACTATCAGAGATTCGTTGATAACAGCCCGACTTCAGCCAATATCGCATTTGGCACCAACGTTATCAACTTCTCTGAGACGGACCAGTTCTACTATTTCCAAGATGACATACGTGTGCGTGATAACCTCACTGTCAACTTAGGTATCCGTTATGAGAATAGCGGTCAGCCGATCAATATTCTCAATGAGATCACCAGTCGTCGTGAGGCTGATGCTTCCACAGCATTCTTTAATCCAGCTTTGCCGCTTGAGGCGCGCATTGTGCCAAAGATCGATACAGACAATAACAACTTTGCACCACGTATCGGCTTTAGCTATACACCACGTTTTGCCAAGGCAATCTTTGGCGAAGATAAGACAGTCATCCGCGGTGGTTATGGTATTGCTTATGATCTAGCCTTCTACAACATTCTCTTGAATGTTTCCACCTCTTCGCCTAGCGTACTCAATTCCACCATCGCAGGAGTTGCTGGTCTTGTGCCATCAGATCCTACTGGTCCAGGAGTACGTGCTGCATTGACACCACGTGCACCACTGCGCCAGCTTAATCCGCAGTTGCTTACCAGAACCGATGTGGCGAGCGATTTCCATGCTCCTTACACACAACAGTTCTCACTAGGTATTCAGCGACAGATTGGCAACAACAATGTTGTTGAAGTTCGTTATGTTGGCACACGTTCGATTGGCCAGTTCCAGTCAGTCAATGCCAATCCATTCATTGCTGGTTTGGCAGCCGACTTCCCACAATTCCTACCGGCCGGTGTAAGACCTTCACCAAATGGTCGATTGAATGCTAATAGTGGTCTACTGCGTACCCGTATCAATGGTGCAACCTCTGACTACAATTCACTGCAGATACAGTACCAGACTCGCGTTGCCAATCAACTAAACTTAGGTGTTGCTTATACCTTCTCTAAACAGATCGACAATGCTTCAGAGATCTTCAATTCAGGTGGCGGCGGTCAGACGCTAGCCTTTGCTCAAGATCCGTTTGATACTGTTAATGGTGAGCGCAGCTTGGGTGCGTATGATATACGCAACAACCTAGCTGTCAACTTCATTTATGATGTACCACTCTTCCGTGAGCAGAGAGGCTTAGTCGGGAAGTTACTCGGTGGCTACCAACTAACTGGTACTTACTTTGCCCGTCCTGGCCAGCGTTTCACGCCATCACAAGTTGGTTTCACCAGTCCATACACAGATAATATCTTCAACCTTACCTTCATTGGTGTGTTGGAGACATTACGTCCGTTCCAGGGCAATCCGAATGCATCACCATTGTTAGTCGCTCTTGATGATGTGACAGCGGATATGTTCTTTGGTACAGGTGCTTCACCAACAGGTTACTTCTCATTGAATATGCTCAATGCTACTGGTCAGGCTGTTCCAGTATCGCCAAATGATGTGCGATTTATTGTAAACACCCAAGAGACTGCGCGTCGCTTTGGCAATCCTTATGGCAATGTGGCTCGCAACTCTATCAAGGGTGATAATCTCTCCATTGGCAACTTTGGTTTCTTCAAGAACACCAAAATTAGCGAGCGTATGAGCATTCAGTTCCGTGCTGAATTCTTCAATGTCTTCAATCACCCCAACAAGGGTGTGCCGGATCCGTTTGTTGACGATGCTGGTGCAGGCTTCTCTGACACCGATGAAGGCAACGGCGGCCGTCGTAATATCCAGTTTGGTTTGAAGCTGATCTTCTAAATCTCAACTGGTAATAGACTACAGAGCCTGGAACGATCTCCGTTCCGGGCTTTTTTTGTTTGATCATATATTTTCGTTTTGCAATGGTGCAGTTCAAGGTTAAAATTAGATCAATTTCCAGGTTCAATTCCAACAGGCCAGCAACGAAAAACGAAGGGAGCTAGTATGAAAAAGTTTAGCAGTCTCTTTTTTGCTGCCTCGTTAGTTCTGCTTGCGCAGAGCTTGGAGGTGCAAGCTCAGGGGGGCCCGACGCCACGCGGACGCGATTCTATGGAACAGATGCGTGCCCGCGATGTTGCTGAACAACGACAGATCCAGGCTGCACAGAACGAGTTGAGGATGATGGAAAAGATGACGGTAAGGTCATCTATTGTCGATGAGGTACGCCGTCGTCAAGTCGAGATCAACAGCGATCTAAGGGAACTTAATCAAGTGAGTGATGCATTACTTGCACTTACTAGCCTGCCGACAACAAATAATTTGAAGGATGTTGCCGACCTTGCTAATAAGATTGCCAAGATCTCCAATCGCTTACGTCGCAACTTTAATCAAGGAAATTCGGTAGAAAAAATAAGACCTATTCCTTTACCAGAACAGCTTAATCGTAGTAACGAAATAACGAAGTTGGCAAAAACAATAGATAGAAGCGTTAGTCTGTTAAACGAGTCGCGCGCCATGGCAATGTATACTACTAATGGAATGAGCTTAGAACGGACCCGTAAGCATCTGGAAACAATTGAAGGTCAAGCGATCAACACTCGCGAACTAGCGCGTCGCAAAGACTAGTTTCAAACTCAATCTCTAAGTTAGCAATGTAACAATGGTGGATTATTGTTATTGACAATCCACCATTGTTATATCGCTAATTATCTAGCGCCGCAATTTTTCTTGTTCAGCCATATATAGGCTCAATGAACGGAAGAGAGCACGCCCATCAATACTACCCAATATCTCTTCAGAAGCACGCTCTGGATGCGGCATCATTCCCAAGACATTTCTTTCTCGATTTAAGATACCAGCAATATTATCAAGCGAACCATTAGGATTTGCTCTTTCACTGGTCTCTCCACCATCATTACAGTAACGGAAGAGAATACGATTTTCACGCTGTAACTCTATAAGGTCGTCATTACTGCAGTAGTAGTTACCTTCGCCATGTGCAATCGGCAAGCTAAGCACTTGTCCTTGTGCATAGGCGCGCACAAAGGCACTATTAGTCTGTTCTACACGCACTTGCACAAAGTCACAAATAAATTTTAAGTCACGATTGCGTAGTAGCGCGCCCGGCAATAGCCCAGCTTCACATAATATTTGGAAGCCATTGCAGATTCCTAAGACTAGTCCACCACGACCAGCAAACTCCTTAACGGCTTGCATAACGGGAGAGAAGCGAGCGATCGCTCCACAACGCAGATAGTCACCATAAGAGAAACCACCTGGCAAGATCACAACATCACAATCGTCTAGTGTGTGAGAACGATGCCAGATAAATTGAACAGGCTGGCCAATAACTTTGCTGATCACATGGTAAGTATCATGATCACAATTCGAACCAGGGAAAATTACTACACCAAATTTCATTACTCCAACTCCACATGGTAGTCCTCAATCACAGGATTGGAGAGAATATCATGAGCAAGCCGCTCTGCTTCCTGGCGAGCTGCTGCTGTGCTTAAATCCTGCGTTAATTCTAACTCAAAGAACTTACCTTGACGCACATCCATAATCGATTTATAACCCATTGTCTGTACAGCATGGTGTATAGCTTTACCTTGCGGATCAAGCACGCCGGGTTTTAATGTCACATAAACTTTCGCTTTCATAAATTTAATTCCCTTACTATTCTTGATTGCCAAAGACTCTTGTGAAGATCTTGTCTACATTGCGCAGTTGCTTCTTTAGATCAAAGACCGCCTCAATCTCATCATGTGTAAGCAAGGCGCAGATCTCTCGATCGGCAAGCACCAATTCACGGAAATCAGATTGCTCATCCCACACACGCATGGCATTACGCTGTACCAGTTGATAGGCTATCTCACGCGGTATATGGCGGGTCAGCTCAAGCAACAGCGGGCCAGAGAAGATTACCCCATGCAGGGCAGCAATATTTTCAAGCATACGCTCAGGGAAGACTACCAGACCTTCAATTAGCCGATTGGTACGCTCAAGTAGATAGTCTGTGAGAATGCAACTATCAGGAAGAATTACCCGCTCCACTGATGAGTGTGAGATATCACGTTCATGCCATAGGGCAATATTCTCAAAGGCAGCCAGCGCATGGGAACGTACTACACGTGCTAGTCCGCAGATCTGTTCAGAGACGATCGGGTTACGTTTATGTGGCATCGCCGATGAGCCTTTCTGTCCACTACCAAACGCCTCTTGTGCTTCGCGTACCTCTGTGCGATGTAGATGACGCACTTCCAGAGCGATCTTCTCTAGTGTTGCAGTAGTGATCGCTAGTGTTGAGAGTACTTCAGCATAGCGATCACGTTGAATAATCTGTGTTGAGATAGCAGCCGGCTGCAGATTCAAGCGTGCGCATACACGCTCTTCAACCTCTGGATCTAGATGTGCGAATGTCCCTACCGCACCAGAAATTTTACCCACATTGATACAGCTACGCGCACGTCGTAATCGTGCTAGATTACGCGAATTCTCTGCGTAATAGAGCGCTAGTACTAGACCAAAGGAGGTCGGTTCAGCATGTACACCATGAGTGCGTCCTATCATAGGTGTATCTTTGAACTCATAAGCGCGTTGGCGTAGAGTCTTGCCAAGCTGCACAGCCCGCTCAATGATGAGATCTAGCGCCTCGCGCAGCAGTAATGCATTAGCTGTGTCAACAACATCCGAAGAAGTAAGACCGAAGTGTACATAACGGGCCTCTGGTCCAATCTTTTCAGAAACTGAACTAAGAAAGGCAATCACGTCATGTCGGGTAGTCTGCTCGATCTCATGTATACGCTGTACATTAAAGTCAGCCTTCTGCTTGATGATAGCAAGCGCTTCAGGAGGAATAATGCCCATCTCGGCATGTACTTCGCAAACAGCTAGTTCAACTTCCAGCCATTTACGGAATTTATCCTCTTCGCTCCAGAGCGCACCCATTTTGGCCAATGTATAACGAGAGATCATAATTCAATCCAACCAAGCGGCCGATCATGACGAGCAATCTCTAACCGCTCCTGTTCAAGAGTCTGAAAAAGGGGCGCTCGTGCTGCTAATGCTTCACTAGCAGCTAAGCGTGCAATCTCAGGGTGGTTATTCTCTCTACTTAAGTGTGCAAGTACAATATGTCGTGCACTACCATCATAATCTTCACGTAAGAACCGGGCCATCTCATTATTGGAAAGATGCCCTAGCCTACTCATCACACGCTGTTTTAGTGCCCAAGGATAAGAGCTGGCTTTAAGCCGATCAAGATCATGATTAGCCTCCAGCACTAGTGCATCACAACCACGCAACTGCTCAGCAACAGTCTTAGGAATATAGCCTAGGTCGGTTACGATCGCGATCTTCGCTCCTGTTGCTTCTATGGTAAAGACCAGCGGATCAGCAGCATCATGAGGCACTCGCACAGGGCGAAAGAGCAATGGACCAATCTCAAAAGGCTGCTGTGAGTCTACTCCTGCCATTAATTGGCAAGCCCGATCCGTTGATGCGATACGTGCTGCCGTGCTTGCTAGCGGCGAGATAAAGACAGGTATATTTAACCCTTTTACTAGTCCTGTTAATCCACGTATATGATCGCTATGCTCATGTGTTATGACAATTGCAGCAAGCCGATCAACCGTCTCACCAACCTCTACTACTCGCCTTGCCAACTCACGCGCTGATAGCCCACAATCAACTAATACACAGGTTTCACCAGCCGCCACTAGCGTTGCGTTACCACTACTGCCACTGCCTAGAACATTAAATCGCATAGGCTACCACATCTTACCTGCACGGTTCTACTCAGGTAATAAAACTGCACAGATTAACAGGTCAAATATTCACGGTCAAGTTTCAGCCGGTCGCTTGCCCCTAGCGATGCTAATACTAGGGTTTTAGGCTGAAAGATGATCTCCCCCATACGCTGTATATCCTCAATGCTAACCTGTTCAATTGCGCTGATAATCTCTTCTAGAGAGAAGTCATAGCCATAGGTCATCTCATTATGCGCCAGACTACTCATACGGCTGGTAACAGAATCAAGGTTAAGTAGAATAGCCGCTTTGATCTGATCCTTGGCTGCGCGTAACTCTTCTGCCGGCACAGGTTGTTCCTTAAGTTTGCGAATCTCTTCAATGGTCAGCTCAATGGCTTTATGTACCCGTCGATTTGACACTGCTAGATATATTGATAAGCAGCCA
The DNA here is from genome assembly GCA_040758525.1 of Acidobacteriota bacterium. Taxonomy (GTDB): domain Bacteria; phylum Acidobacteriota; class Blastocatellia; order Chloracidobacteriales; family JADJPF01; genus JBFLVQ01. The sequence continues at coordinate 39,900 of JBFLVQ010000003.1, read as the reverse complement.
ACATCACGAAATGCGTTTATGTTTGAGTAGATTGTGTAGGCAAGGCCATGCTGTTCGCGTACCGATTGAAAGAGGCGTGAGCTAAGCCCGCCACCTAAAATGGTACTAAAGAGACTGCAAGCATAACGCTCAGGCGCAAGCATTGATGGACAGGGTGCACCCAGTACAATATGAGTCTGCTCTAAGCCCCGTTTTTTGCGTAAGGCGATATCCGTGCAAGCTTGAGGTGGATTCTCTATAGCCTGTTCCTGTTGTGACTGTAGATGGCCAAAATAGTGAGCTGCTAGCTCGACAATACGGTCATGACGTAGGTGGCCGGCGGCAGCTATAACCATGTTTTTAGGGTGATAAATCTGTTGGAAGTAGCTTACCAATTGGTCATGGGTAAAGCCTTGTACAGTTTTGGTAGTGCCCTCAATAGGGCGTCCTAGCGGATGATTAGGCCAAAAAGTCGCAGTAAAGAGTTCATGCACCATCTCATCAGGGGTGTCATCAACCATCTTAATCTCTTCTAGGATAACATCGCGCTCCTTCTCCATCTCTGCCTTATCGAAGGTCGGTTCAGTGACCAGATCGGCAAGAATATCGAAGGACTCTGCCAGATGGTAGTCGAGTGCTTTGATGTAATAGCCGGTGAATTCACGTGTGGTGAAAGCGTCTAGATTGCCACCAATTATGTCAGCTTCAACAGCGATCTGGCGAGCACTACGGCGGCGTGTTCCCTTGAAAAGAGCATGTTCAATAAAATGGGATAGACCATTCTGATGAGGCTGCTCTTCATGACGCGATCCAGCCCGTATCCAGATGCCCAAACCGATCGAGCAGACATGCTCCATCGCTTCGCTTAGCACTACTAGACCATTATCTAGAATCGTTTTCTCTACACGGCGTTCGATCATGGAAAGAAGCCTATGCTAGCACACCGCTTGAGAGCCTTTCAAGTGTTGTGAGAAAGACAATACCGAGGCGACAGAAGGGGTGACTCTCTGGGGTTAATCTGAGGTGAAAAATAGCAACCTTTATCTATTTCAACACATCTTCTTAGCGAACCGTAAGAGCTGTTGCGATCTGTTGTTTGACCATTGTCAAACAACTATCGCATCTCAATTGGGAGGAGGAGAGAGATGTTGCGTGAACGTGTTAAACGCCAGTTCGTTAAGCAATTGAAACGCCTCTTTGTAGACGGCGTAGCCATCGATCTGGGTACCGTCAACACGCTCGTCTACACGCCCAAGCAAGGTATTGTACTAAACGAGCCTTCTGCCATTGCTGTTAATAAGTATAACAATCAGGTGATGGCAGTAGGTCGTGAGGCAATCGCATTACTTGGCCGCGAGCCTCTTGATACAGTTGTGCACCGGCCTATGCGTGAGGGTACGATCGCCAATTATGAGATGGCAGAGAAGATGTTACATGAGTTCTTGCGGCGTGTGGGTGTGCACAGGCGTGGCAGATTGCTGCAGGCTGTCGCTGGTACTCCCAGCCTAGCCACTGGTGTAGAAAGGCGTGCTCTAAAAGCTGCAGCACGTGGCATTGGTGCACAATGGATCTCGTTAGTCGAAGAAGGCTTGGCTGCCGCACTAGGCTCAGGTGTGATCCAAGACACTAAGGAAGCTCGTATGGTCGTCGATATAGGTGGGGGTACTACGAATGTCACCATTGCTTCCTCTTCAGGAGTGATTCATACCACTTCACTACGCGTTGCTGGCAATGAGATGAATCAAGCGGTAAGTGAAGTGATACTTCGCAAATATCGATTATTGATTGGTGAACAGACTGCCGAGGCAGTAAAAATACAACTGGGTGCCGCACAGGAGTATAGCGATGAGCGCACTATGGTAGTGGTTGGCAAATCTTTCCCAGAGTTTGTTGTTAAAGAGATTACACTTAATGCTGGTGAAGTTGTGCAAGCCCTAGATAGGTCGGTACAGGCCATTGTTAATGGGGTACGTGCTGCTATTGAGCAGGCTGCTCCCAATGTTGCTGTGGATATCTACTGTAGTGGTATTACGCTTACCGGGGGTGGCGCGCTCTTGTGTGGCTTAGCCCCACGTATGAGCCGTGAGTTAGAGTTGCCTGTACAGGTTGCCGAGCGCCCCTTGGAAGCCGTTGTGGTAGGGGCTGGACACCTAATTGGCAACGAAACATTACTGTCGCGCTATCAACTGCGCGAAGAGACATTGGAATGGGAAGTGGCCGAAACCCCTGGTTACATACTGGCCAATTAAAGAGTTTCGTTTAGGTAGTAAGTTAGTCAAATTTCCTCGTTTCCTATCAGCAGACACCTATTCCTCCGGGGGCACTGCCACAGTGCCCCGGTTTTTTCCCTCCAAACCATTTTGTAGTGTTACAAAACCGCGAGTAAGTGTAGAATAGAGGAACGATAGCGGTATCGCTTCGCGTTTTTGGGGAACTTTCCGGGGCACCGCGTTTGAATCAGAACCAGCATAACTAACTAAAGATGGAAAAATCGGAGATCGCAATTTTGGCGGTTGATACCCGGCTTTCGGTCCGTGGCTCTTTTGCAGTTGTGTCTAATGGTCCATACGGACATGTCGCCGTGTACCATCAATCACCACCTTGCCAAGAATATGCCAATCGCAGGGTCTGAAAATCTCTGGCTAATGGAGGCAAAAGATGAAGAGAGTGATACAAATCTTGTTGGCGCTTGTCACGGTAGGCTTTCTTTATGGTGCGCCGACCTGGGCGGCAAACATACGCCCTATCAGTGACGAGAATCTTGTCGCCAGCGTTCGCGCCATTGTTACCGGTCGAGTGACCGGTATAGAGAGCCGCTGGGATGCCAATCGGAACAACATTTACACCTATATCACAATCGAAATAGCAGAACTACTCAAAGGTAATATCACCACTACTACAATCGTACTGGAACAGTTGGGTGGCCGTGTCGGTGATCGTCACACCTGGTTGCTAGGTTCGCCTGAGTTCACTATTGGCGAGGATGTGTTGCTATTTCTTAACACTAATGCAGAAGGTGCATTGCACACAGCACACCAGGCGATGGGAAAATTCTCGCTAAGTATCGATCCAGCTACTGGGCGGCGTGCCTTTGCACACAAGCACCAGCAACGCTACCAAGATGCTGGCGAGTATATTAGACAAATTAAGCAGTTACTGGTTACACAAGCAGTCCGTATACGCGATTTTGATAATCTTTATGGTACTGAGATCCTGTCTGTGCCACCTGGCTATTTAGCAGGTAGTGGTCAGTTACAGGATAATTTCAGTTTGAGTGATTCACGTTTCTTTGAACCTGACAATGATCAAATGGTACGTTTCTTTCTCAACTCAGCTCTTGCTCCCCTTAGCGGCGGTGGTATGCAAGAGACCAACAATGCCATAAAAGCCTGGAATGGTGCAGGTTCACGGCTACGCTTGGCCAATGGTGGTGCGACCAGTCGTTGTGGTTTCGCAATGGATGGTCAATCTGTGATCTCATTTGGCGATTGCAATAAGGAGGTTGATGATCCAGTTGATGGTCAAGGTGGTACGTTGGTAGGTGTGATGGTCGTTACAGGAGATGATTTCCGTCTTGTTAGTGGCAAGAGATTCACTCAAATTATGGAAGCCGATATTGTCTTCAACAATGGATTTGATAGTCTATTGGGAGTCTCTACCAACCTTGAAGAATTGATCACGACATCGATAGGTCTTGGCTTTGGTCTTGATTTCAGCTCCACAGATGCTAATGAAACCAATCCATTGCTACGTGAAGCGATTATGTTTGGTATCCCACACTTAGATGGTCGTGGCGCGCGTCTTAACACCGATGATCTTGCCGGTATCAATGCGCTCTATCCCTTCTTTCGTGTTGTGCGCTTTAATACTGCGCTACGTACACCAATTATTAATCTCCCTTTCGAACAACAGTTCTTTGCTGTTGATGGTTTTCCCCCTTACACTTTTGAGGTTACTCAGGGAGATCTGCCGGATGGTTTTATGCTAAGCCAGGATGGGGTTTTGACGGGCAAGGCTACCCAAATTGAAACTGCTACTTTTACTGTCACCGTGACCGATAGCGCCAACTTCCGTGCTGACCAGAACTTTACTGTCACCATCGGTGCGGTTGCGCCACGTGTGCTAAATGTCTCACCTGCACGTCTCTGTTATAACAAGGATGATACTATTACGATCACTGGAAGTGGTTTTCTGGGTACGACATCAGTAAGTATGAACAATGGAATGGTGCTTGGCTTCCAGGTCATGGATGATAATACGATTCAGGCTGCTGTACGTGGGCCGGGTACTACGGGTGTGGTTGCGGATGTGGTTGTTACCAATCCTGCGGCCAGCTCAACATTGCCAAGCGCGCTACTCTTTGGTGGTCCTATGCTTAAGAATGCGCGTATTGGTACGGTTACCAACAATAAGAAGAAAGTGAATGCCATTATTGTTAGAGGCGCTGATCTAGGCCTTAATCTTGTTCTTAAGATTAATGGTCAAATGTCCAATCTGCCTGTGAAATTTAATGCTTCTGGTGAGCCTGCTTTCTTTGGCAAACTGAAGGGCCTTATTCCCAAGAAAGGCGCATTCAGGATCAGTGTAGTAGAGACTGGTCTCAATTGTGAGTCGAATGAAGTGAGAATAAAGCGTTAGAAATAGTTGATCATTTAGGGAGAATAGCTCTCGGAGGGCTGTTCTCCCTTCCCTGCCAATACAATCATAATCAGAGTGAGCGGTAGTTGGTAAATTCCATATGTATACCAAAATCCTGCTCACGTAGCAGCCTTATCACTTCCTGTAAGATATCTCGATCACGGCCAGAGACTCGCACATAATCACCATTAATAGCAGCCTGGACTTTCAGTTTAGAATCCTTAATAGTCTTGACAATCTCACGGGCCTTTTCGATCGGTATGCCCTGTTGTAGGCTGATACGCTGGCGTACAGTATTACCTGCAGCGGGCTCCGCCTTACCATAGACAAGCCCTTTTAGTGGTACATTACGCTTGATCAGCTTCTGTTGTAATACATCATTAAGACTACGTAACTTAAAGTCATCGTCAGAGAGTAGGACAATCTCTTGCTCTTTTTCATCAAGAGTAACGTCGCTCTTGCTACCTTTAAAGTCAAAACGCTGCTTTACCTCTTTCATCGTCTGATGAATGGCATTGGTCACTTCGGCAAGATCGATCTTCGAAATAATATCAAAACTGTTCTGCTGAGCCATGTTTAGAAGACCTCTAAGATAATGCTGGTAGGTTAAAGAAGCGGCGAAAGTTGTCACTGGTTACTTGAGCTACCGCTTCAATACTTAAATTATGCAATTCAGCTAACTGGCGCGCAACTTCACGTACCTGTGCGGGTTCGTTACGCTTACCACGGAAAGGCTCTGGAGAAAGATAAGGACAATCGGTCTCAATAAGCAAACAATCTAGCGGCAGACGTCTAGCAACTTCGCGTAATGCACTTGATTTCTTAAAAGTGAGTACACCTGAGAAGGAGACGAGAAAGCCCATTGCTAGACCAGCGAGAGCCAGTTGATAGCTGCCTGTGTAGCAATGCAAGATTCCTCCCAGTCCAGTATCTGCCCAATGTTCACGCAGTATCTGCAGAGTATCCTCTTCTGCATCACGTGTATGAATGATAACCGGCAAGCGACATGTACACGCTAATTCCAATTGGCGCTGAAAGGCTTTCCTTTGTATTTCACGTGGTGAGTTATCATAGTAATAGTCGAGACCTATTTCTCCCCAAGCAATTACCTTGGGATGTTGAGCAAACCCGAGCAGACGCGCTACTAATGTATCATCAAGTAGCTTAGCGTCATGAGGGTGAACACCAACCGTGGTATAGATGAATGGATAGCGATCAGCAAGCGCTTGCGCCTTCTCATGCGAACCAGTGAGCAGATCGCCATTGCCAATATCTACAATAATATCTACACCGGCTGTACGCGCACGTGCGATCACCTCATCACGATCCTCGTCATAGCCCGTGAAGTCTATATGAGCATGCGAGTCGATGAACATCTTCTCTGTCCGGTGTAGTTATTTCAAACGTGCGCCATTTGGCACATCTTCGAGAAAACCGGCTACGATAGGCTTACCCTCTTCTCCTATCGAGGCGGCTAGCAGCATTCCTTGTGATTCCATACCACGCAACTTGCGTGGGGCAAGGTTGGCAACCACAATGATCTTACGTCCCACCATAGACTCTGGCGTATAGTATTGGGCAATACCAGCAAGAATCTGACGTGGTTTCTCTTCACCTACATCTACTATCAAGCGCAGCAACTTATCAGATTTTGGCACGCGTTCGGCTTCTAATACTTGGGCAACACGTAGATCAACTTTAGCAAAATCATCAATGGTAATAACTGGTTTAAGCGCAGGCACTGCGGTTGCCTCGGCAGTTGTCGAGGTTTCGCTAGATGAACTTTCTGCCGTTATATTGCTGGCCTGCTCTTTCTCAATTTCTGACATAATGGCCTCCTTATCCAGACCGGGAAATAGCGCTTTGAACTCGGATATATGTGCGCTTGAGGGTAGCTCGCCCCATTGCAATGTCTCTGGATTGCTGGTCGCAGGACTGCCTGGCAACTGCATTTGTGACCAGATCGTGGCAGCCGCTTCTGGCATCACCGGCGCGATCAGCGCACTGATAAAACGTATTGCTTCTAGTGCAGTGTAGAGGACAGTTTCCAGTTGCTCACGATTAGCATTCTCCTTAGCAAGTTGCCAGGGCGCACTATCGGAAATGTATTTATCTACACAAGCAATGATCTCCCAGATTGCTTCCAGGCCACGACTAAAGTTGTAGTTAGCAAATTCTGTTTCGAAACGTGCTCGACAGTCGGTAACGGTTTGACGTACATCCCAAGCGGCGCGCTGCCAGCCCTCTGCTACGCCATGCGCAGTAAAGACTACCGGTCGCGCTGGTATTTCATTACCGCAATACTTCTCAACCATCTTTAATGTGCGACTAACAAGATTGCCTAATCCCTTAGCAAGATCACTGTTGATGCGATCTATCAATGCTGGATAGGTGAAGTCGCCATCTTGACCAAAGACCATCTCGCGCGAGCAGAAGTATCGTACTTGATCGCGGGTAAAATATTTTAGCAGGATACTAAGATCGACAGTATTACCAAGTGTCTTGCTCATCTTACGACCTGCTGAGAGCCAGAAGCCATGCGCATAAACGGTACGTGGTAGTTCTACTCCTGCTGCCATTAGAAAGGCTGGCCAGTAGACGGTGTGAAAACGCACAATGTCTTTGCCAACCAGATGTAGATCCGCAGGCCAATACTTTTCAAACTCGCTACGTACACTATTGCCATAGCCAACCCCAGTAATGTAGTTGGAGAGCGCATCAAACCAGACATACATTGTATGGCCAGGATCGTCTGGTACAGGGATTCCCCATTTTACTGAAACACGGCTAACAGAAAGATCTTTCAAGCCGCTACTAACAAAACTGATCATCTCATTACGACGCGCTTCTGGCTGTATGAATTCAGGATGATCGGTGTAGAGCTTAAGCAAGCGATCCTGAAAGGCAGAAAGCTTGAAAAAGTAGCTCTCCTCAGAGATACGTTCCGTTGCTGTACCATGCAGATCGCAGAAAGGCGCTTTACCAACTTCAGTCTCTTCTTTAAATTCTCCACAGCCGACACAATACCAGCCCTCATAATGAGATTTATAGATGTAGCCAGCATCGCGTGCCTTGCGCCAGAACTGTTGCACACCCTGCTTATGGTAATCATCAGTAGTGCGTATCCAGTAGCTATATTCAAGACCAAAGTCAACACACATCTGTTTAAATTCAGCAACAATCATATCAACGTGTTCTTGCAAGGGGCGCTGATTCTTTGCCGCGGCGCGTTCAATGCTCTGGCCATGTTCATCTGTACCAGTCTGTAGCAGTACATCGTAGCCACGTTGACGCTTATAGCGTGTGATCATATCAGCGATCATGGTTGTGTAGTAATGGCCTAGATGAGGCTTAGAATTGACGTAGTAGATTGGCGTGGTCAAATAGAACTTTTTCATTTTTTGTTGATTCACACTTGAGTTTATTGTTTATTGATTAGTGCCATTGCTTCGGCGCGAGTACGTTGATCGCGTTGAAAGATACCACGTACGGCTGAAGTAAGAGTCTTAGCGCCTGGTTTACGTATACCACGCATCGCCATGCATAAGTGCTCGCACTCTATAACTACCATTACACCTTTGGCTTTTAGCCCATCGTAGAGCAGTTCTGCAATCTGAGTAGTGAGGCGCTCCTGCAGTTGTGGTCGCTTGGCAAGACTATCAGCAATACGCGCCAATTTGGAGAGGCCAATAATCTGTCCCTGATTGGGGATGTAGGCAATATGTGCTTGTCCATAGAAGGGTATCAGGTGATGCTCGCATAGGCTGAAGATCGTGATATCTTTTACAATCACCATCTCGTCATGAGTTTCTGCTGGCACAAGCTTGATATACTGTTGTGGATCACGTTGTAGACCGGCGCAGATCTCGGCATACATACGTGCAACACGCCCTGGAGTAGCAACAATACCTGGGCGGTTGGTATCTTCGCCTAGACCTTCTAGGATAAGTCGCACACCTGCCTCAATCTTGGCCAGATCAAACCCACTAGTTTCCATATTAGTAGCGATAGACTCCGTTTCTGCAACACAGATGGATTCGCTATAAGCCTCTAGCGAATCCATTTCCTGAAGCGCGCATTTATCCTTCATTGACCCTCCTTTATCGTGCGATAAAATGCTTCACGTTGTTCCTCAAACAGGCGTGTTGCGGCTGCTTGTACAACCGCAAGCGGCACACCAGACTGTTGTGCCGCACGTACACAGTCTTCGTATTCAGGCATTGCATTAACAATCTCTCGACCAGCAAGCGCAATCTTAATACGGATCTCTCCATAAGACGTATAAACAGTAAAAGTCTGGCGATCAAGCACACGCCGCTTAGTTTCATAGTAGCGTAGCCCCAATGTAGTCGTCTCACGAAAGAGCAAGGCAATCAAGTCTTCTAGACGGTTATTAGGGACAAGCAATGTAAGCAATGTACCAGGCCGGTTCTTCTTCATCTGAATTGGCGTATAAAAGACATCTAATGCCCCGGCTGCTAATATACGATCCATCAAGTAGCCATAAATCTGTGGATTCATATCATCGATATTAGCCTCGATCACACTGATCATCTCAATGTGTGTATCTGCGACCTCCATCTCGCCATAACAGAGCCGCAACATGTTAGGGGACTGGGCAAAATCACGTGTGCCAGCTCCATAGCCTATACGCTCTATCCGCATATTGGGTAGCGCGCGGAAATCATGACAGAGCGTAGAGACAATGGCAGCTCCTGTTGGAGTAACCAGCTCGCCTTCTAAATCTGTTGAATAGATGGGTGCGCCTTTCAATAGTGCCAGAGTGCCCGGTGCAGGTATAGGAAATAAGCCATGTGCGCATTTAACAAATCCCCGTCCAACATGTAGTGGAGAGCAGATAAATCGCTCCACACCTAAGAGTTCAAAGCCTATACAAGCACCTACAATATCAACAATCGCATCAATTGCGCCTACTTCATGGAAGTGAACCGCTTCAGCGGCAATACCATGTACGCTCCCTTCGGCAATTGCTAAACGCTCGAAGATCTCCTTAGCACTTCTCTTTACCCAAGCAGAGAGCTCTGATGCATCTATGATCTTGCGGATCTCAGGGAGAGTACGATGACTGTGCCCACTCTGCTCTGTATGTTCGTGGTGATGCTCGTGGTGATGTTCATCATGATGATGTTGATGTTTATGATCTGCATGTTCATGTTCATGCGTATGGTGATGCTCATTATGCTCGTGTTCGTGTGTGTGATGATGCTCGTGAGATTCTTTATGATGATGGTGCTTCTCTGCTTGCTGCGATTCATTGAGCATTACATGGAATTTAGTGCCGGCTAAGTTAGCCCTGGTTACCCGCTCAATGGAGAGTTGATAACCAGGTAGGTGTAACTTTTCCAATTCTGCTTGCAGAGTAGTGAAACTGACTCCTAGATCGATAAGCGCGCCAATCGTCATATCACCACTGACACCGGAGAAACAGTCAAAATAGAGAGTTCGCATAGCATCCCTCAATTACCTTGGTGGCATCTTTGTGTAGAGACTAGATAGGACACAGAAGACTAGACCTACTTCTGTGTCCTTTTCTAATAACCCTGTGAAGACACTTAAAGCTTTGAATACTAAGATCTAGCAACAGCGCTGTCAAGCTCACCTGGCCATTTCCATTCTCTTGTTAGGTAGTTGGTTGGGCAAAGTTTATTCTTGTCGTTGCATCCAAGGTCCGTACTTAATATCTTGCCTTCCGGAGGGCTATAATGAAACGCGTATTACTATTAATACTAGGATTTTTGTGTGTGGTAGCAGGATTGCAATTGCCCCCTGGAAAGATCCAGGCGGCAAGCCAACCACATAAACGTTCCGAAAAAGTACGGCTGAAGATGGGTTTGGAGAAACTCAAGGCTGGATCGGCCGTAGCTGTCAAACCTACTATGCATTCACTCGACCAGCCAATTTTGATAGGTCCAAAGATACGTGAAGAGTTGATCGAATCACGCCGCTCAGGATCGATCTTGGCACAATCGATCCAGCCGCAACTACCACCTGTCCCTAAAGACGTACCTGGTCGCGAAGTAGTAATCACTACCGACTTTCAATCACAGGGTAACTCTGGTGGTGCTGTGATAGCTTTACGCGACAGCAATAACAACGGACAGGCTGACCAAGAGACGGTGATGGCTGATCAGGTTGTCGAGCAGGGCGATGGTATTACTAAGATTGTTGCCAGTCAGTTGTTCTTCGGTCGCTATTTTGCTATTACCGAAAATGCAGAATTGATCCAGATCGATGATATCAACAAGGATTATATCGCCGATGACGTTGTTGCCTACGGCGATTTCAGGTCCAGCATAGGTTTAGGTATAGGTATCGCGACAGCAGTAATTGATGATGGTAGTGAGGCTATTTATCTACTACGGATCGAACCAGGACCAGATCGTTTCTTTTACACTGCCGATGATACTGCCAGCATGGCAGCTTATCTAGATCGTAACCGCAACGGTGAAATAGACACTATTTCTCAGTTCTTAACCACACGCAACGGCTTTACTTCGTTAGGTGGATTTGCTGTTGGAGTAGAGACCTCACTATTATTCAATCTAGGTCAATATGACAACGCTGGGCGTGTAACCGGCGGGGCAATCTACTCCTACTATGATTTTGATGGCAATGGGGTGCCAGAGAATTTCTCAACCAACAATAGCGGTATTTTTGCCGATGTACGCAGTGGCGATCGTAGACCAGCCGTAGCAACCGATATTGTGCAGGTAGGTACAGATTTTTATGTTAGTGCGCCACTCGCTGCACTGGGCTTAGCATCTGGCGATGATATTGCGATCTACAGCGATATTAATGCCTCTCAAGTGGCCGATAGCTCGCCGTTGATATTTGCACCATTGCCAAGCTTAAGTGGCTTCTCTTCAGACCTAGGTGGATTGGCGGTTTCACTTGATGGTACTCGTGTAGCTACTGCGCGTAATTTGGTCTCGCGTGGCAATGTACAGGATTCTAATCTGCTAATCTTGGCTGATGAGAACTTTAATCTGCGCGCAGATGGACCAGCGAGAGAACTCTTTGATAATGGTGTTCGTGGTATAGGTGGTGTCTGTTTTAGCAATGTCGAATTACTTGGTCCACAACCAATCATTGTCTTTCCCCGCTTGAAGTCGGTTGGTAAATTTGTCCTAGATGCTATTGGGGCAAGGATCGAGCCAGGAGCAACACTTATCGTTGATAACAAGGAATCTTTCTCTATGCGGCTTAACAACACTGGCACAAAATGGCTTATCACTCCTTCTACACGTAGTACGCCAAGTGGTTTATCAATCACACAGGCAGTCGGTGTAGGCACTCATACACTGGTTATTAAGAATCAGAGTGGCCAGCTTTCTCTACCAGTGCTTTTCCGTCGTTAATTAATATTGCCGACGACAAACATTACACAGATTTGTCGTCGGCAAAAATTTTTTATTAGCAGAGAGATTTTCTCTTGACAGTCTCTGCTATGGTATGCAAAATACTCTGCGCTTGTCTTAAATGAATGTAATTTATCAATGTGCATTCATTATTAAGAATGGAGATATTGATGTTGGGCGTAAAACAATATTTGCGCAGCAATTCGACAGAGTCAGCGATAGCGCATTTAGAGAGCTTATCGCGGCTTGCAGCAGAGGGAGGACCGCCTATATGAGTTAAGGCAGTCAATTAATCGTCTCTTCCTCTGCCCATCGCTGCGAAAGTCGAAGCGGTGGGCATTATTATTTTGGTAAAGATTTTTGCCCTGCGCCCATACCTGAGAAGCGTACATACATTAACCTTAAGGTTTTGTGGGTTCGAGTCCCACCAAAGGCGATGGCTTTTGTGGCGGAATGGTAGACGCGAGTGTAATAGCATAGGCTTTTCAAACTTGCGTGGGGCGAATAATCTTCAATGCGATAATGGCTTATTGAATAGTCTGCGTTTAAGAAGTGGAGGTGCAGCTTATGCAGCCTGCAGAACGCGATCTACGTTTAGAGATATTGAATAGCTTGCTTGTCACACCGCACCGACAGCTTGAACAGGTAGCGGAAATGCACAAAAACATGCGGACCAGGGATCCCATATTTTATGGTCATCTGGCCGTTTGGTACCAACATAATGGTGATGTACGCGATCATAAAGAGGTTTTTATCGCCAATCTACTCACCAGTGATATTGCTGAACATAGAGATGGTGGCTACATGCTATTACAAGAACTGCCGCCTTATCAGGTAGCGCGTGTAGTCGATTTTATGAAGCGGCAATGTGGTAAGGTGCCACGTTCTGCGCGTACCGCCGTAACTCGCTATCTGCGTAAGCGGGAGCAGGACGAGGCTTTCTTTGACCGTGCCGCATTACGTGCGCGTAAAGCAATGAAGCACCTATATGCAACATTACACATCAGTCCTAGTGAGCGTGCCGATGCGGTGCTCTTCAAAGACACGCCACCTGCTGATAGTATCGCTTACGCGCTCAAGTTACTGGCAAAAGCGGCTACACCAGCCGAACAAGCTACCCTTATTCTTGAGCATAAGATCCCTTACACGGTTGCTGTAGGTGCAGTAAAGAAACTCACTCCTGCCGTGCTGGTTGCTCTCATCAATGCGATGTCACCACAAGAGGTTATTAATAACCTTAAGTCGCTAAAAAGTCGTGGTGCAATGGAGCATACTGAGGTCAAGTCGCTAATTGATGAGAAGCTTACACAAGCAACTAAATCTGAGCGTGTCTCTGCCTTTAAAGCACGTGTTGCTGCTGATGTTGCAGAGTTGGATGCAGAGACCAGCGCACGTTTAGAACAAGTAGTTAATGAACAGGTGAAGAAGCGTGGCAAGATCTCCAAACCAACTGCGCTCTTGATCGATAAATCAGGCTCTATGGAGAATGCTATTGAGGTAGGCAAACGTATTGCTGCGCTTATCTCAGGTATTAGCGAACAAGATCTGTTCGTCTATGCCTTTGACACAATGCCTTATGCAGTGCAGGCAAAAGGTAAAGAGTTGACCGATTGGGAGCGTGCCTTTCAGCATATCAAGGCTGGTGGCAGTACCAGCATAGGATGTGGACTAGAAGCATTACGACTCAAGAAGCAAGTAGTCGAGCAGATTATTCTAGTAACTGATGAAGAAGAGAATGCTTCGCCCTATTTCGCCGAGGTCTATCAAGCTTACCGAAATGACCTAAAGAGTGCGCCAAACGTTATTATTGTTAAGATTGGTAGTGCTAGCGATTGGGTGGAGCGTAAACTGCGCGAGAAGCAAGTACAGGTAGATACATTCACCTTTGCCGGTGATTACTACTCGTTGCCAAATCTTGTGCCTATGCTTAGTCATCCTTCGCGCTTAGAACTGCTAATGGAGATTATGGAGACCCCATTACCAGTGCGCGCAGATAAGTGAAGGTGAAGTATGAGTGAGATGCAGACAGCTTACCAACTAGCAGCATTAGCAGTGCGAGAGCGCTTTGCTGAACAGCATCCAGAAGATCTCGCAGTATTGGATCGTATAGAGTCAGGGGATGTTGCTGCCTACTCTGGCAGCTTTGATCAGGCTGAAGAAGCACTACGTTGCTTAGGTATACCGACTACAATAAATCCCCAGGCAAACTCGCTTACCGCCAAAATAGTCTTTATTAACTGCTCGAGCTCTTATGATACTAAGTTGATTGAGGAGATCGGGCGATATGTCGAAGCTGGCAAATGGTTAGTGACCTCGGATTGGGCACTACATTACATTATTGAGCGAGTTTTCCCAGATACTGTGCGTTGGACACGACAGAGCACTGGTGACGAGGTTATCTCAGTAGAGCCGAACCTAGATAGCTTTTGGTCTGAGACTGTAGTGCTGGGTGCAGATCCACAATGGTGGTTGTGGGGAAGTTATCCAATCGAGGTATTAAATCGCGAAAAGGTTAGCATAGAGGCGGCCAGTCATAATCTACTAGTGCGTTATAATGCGCCTGTAGTTGCAGTACGCTTCGATTGGGGTAAGGGACAGGTCTTCCATGTTATCAGCCACTTCTGGGCTAAACGTAGTGGAACACCTACAGTACGACATACCGGACCATGTACCGATTTTCTTAAGGTAGGAATGCGATTGAGTGATAAGGGCATCGAGAAGGTGCTTAATGAGGCGAAGATTGAGCCTAGTAGTGTAAACTTCGCAATGATTCAAAGTGCTGCTACAGCAATGGAATTGATCGCGCAATTATGTGTGCGTGCAATGAGGAGTAGTTGAGCTAAAATTGAAGATTCGCTCGCGTGCCCCAACCGTGGGAGCATACATACTTAGTACGAGAGGAATAGTACCGCTGTAAAAAACAGTGGGTGTGAAGTGAGGCAGATGCAGAGAACCCGGTAGGTGGGCTTAGAAGTAGCCATCCTTTAAAAAGTGTGTAAAAACAGACCGGCGGAGCTACTGTCTAATGACGTACACTTCGCTCCAGCAACTTGCACGCGAGCGTTTTATACAACTGAGGGGCGCAGCATGGCAGACATAAGCAAGCTGATTGGTAAATTGGTTGCGCAAGAAGGACAGTTGCGTGACACTAACTTTCTTGCTCCATGTCTACCAGGCGGATCAGTGCGTACTAGAGTGGCAGGACTGATCTACACTTTCGCACCTGAGCAGGAAAATTTTGAGGGTTGGGGTGTTTTCCAACCTGTTGATGAGAAGCGAGCGCGATTGGTTGAGGAGGCAGATCTACCACTAATAGGTGAATACTTACGCCTTTTCAAATCAATGCGTCTACGGTTGGCCTACACGCTACAGCGCCACACTTGGCTTGCCTATCCTATCAACGAATCTGATGCTCGCCAGCGTTGGGGAGCAACACGCCCACTACCAATTCACCTGGTAGTAGAAGGCGCACAATTCGAACAGATTGTTGCTCGCCATGATGGTGGCGCATGGTGGTTTGAAGAGATTGATCGTCGTGCCGATCCAGAGATTGCTGAGCGATTGCGAGCGGCGCTACGAGAGGTCTTGCCGGCGCAGAATCTACATTTTCCTAATATCACACCAGAAATGCGCACTGTTTATGAGATTGCTGCGCAAAGGGAGCAGGCCTTTCAGGCAAAGATACAAGCTAATAGAGATGAGACACGTTTGCGTGAAGCTTTGCAAGTAGGTGGAGGAATATTGCGCGAATTCCACGACCGTGGCGACTTCTGGCTGGTAGAATGGACAACCGGCAATGGCCAGCGCCACTCTTCAGCGATCGCCAAACGGGATCTTACTGTCATTAGTTCAGGCATCTGCTTAAGTGGTCGGGATAGGGATTTTGATCTACAATCGCTGGTTGGTGTGATCGAGCATCGTTAGGAGGAATTTTATGTCTGTCTTCTTCCATGAACAGCTTTACCGTACAACAGAACTGATGGCTCGTTTACATGACTTTCCTATCACAGTATGCGGCGCTGGTGCGCTGGGCGCTAATATTATTGAAAACTTGGCACGTGCGGGTTGTGCACGATTAAAAGTGATTGACCTAGATCGCATTGAAGAGCGCAATCTCTCTACACAACCTTATTACCGCTCCGATATTGGCACATTTAAGGCAAAGATGCTGGCTAATGCGCTCTACCGCGCCTTAGGTGTAAAGATAGAGGCTCATACAGAGGAATTGACAGCTACCAACGTGGCAAAATTGCTTGCTGGCAGTCAGTTGATTGTTGATACTTTCGACAATAGCGCATCCCGGCAATTGATAAAGAATTATTGTGATAGCGCAAAGCTTGTTTGTCTGCATGCTGGCTTAGCAGGGGATTATGCAGAAGTGATCTGGAATCAGCACTATCGTGTACCCTCGGCTGCCCAAGATGATATTTGTGACTATCCGTTGGCACGTAATTTAGTGATGATTACTGTTGCTGTTGTCTGTGAAGTGATAATAGAATTTATTGCGCAGAAACAGCAACGTAACTTTACCGTGACGTTAAAAGATCTTCTTATCCAGCCATTTAAATTTGGATAATTTTTGCAATAAGCAGCTATACAGTTGCAAATAATTTCCGATATAAATAGGGAGAGATTTAGTGAGGAGCGGTCTTATGACTGGCGAATATTCTAGTTTGGATCCCCGCTTGAGGCTGTCTTTGCCTGTGGTTGCTGAGTGGCACAGTAATCGCGGCGCACCGTTGAAGGTCTGGACTTTCTCGAACAACATCAGTGCCAATGGTATGTCAATCATATTGGATCCTAATGCACCCGAGCTAATGCTAACAATTGGGCAGCAGATTAATGTAATTATTGATGGTATGATTAGCACAAAGGCTCGTGTGGTCCATTTTACTGAGCGCAAAGATCGGTTTTTGAATGTTGGATTGCAGTTGCCAGAGCCTATTTATGAATGGTTATGGCTTTATAAAGCTGGCAATCCACATTTACTAAATGAATCGACACTAATGAAACTTCCGCATCCGGAGCGGCGGCGAAACTGACACTGGTGGTATATTCCGTATATATGGCGAATAGATATGTTAGTGCCAATCCGCGTATTAGAGTTCAGGTACCTGTAGTAGTAGAGTGGAAAAATCAGGATGGATTAGAATTCAAGGCACTCACTTTTTCTGAAAATATTAGCTTTGGTGGGATATGTATTCTACTCGATCCTAAACAGTTGGATCCACATTTCAAGATTGGCCAAATAGTTCGTATTAACATCAATAGTGGGGAACTAAACACAACCGCTCTGGTCAGACACATAACCCGTTTGGGATTGGCCTTCACTTATGTAGGGCTAGAATTGTCAGGCTTAGTTTTTGATTGTCTCTCTCTTTACAAAGATGAGAACCATGATGTGTTAGGTGAAATAATACCTACTTTCCTTCCTCATCCAGAACGCCGTCTAAAATAGCTCTGCCAAACAGACCGAGCCGTTTACTATCGCGATTTTACTGGTTACATCACGATTGCTGCTAGAGTGATGTGATCAGTTCTTTCCAAGCATCCTGTCCCTTGATAATCTTAACACCAACGCCAGCAAATCTTTTTCTAGGTATTACAGAAGCTACTTTAGCCAAGATCTCTTCATTGGTTGAGAGTTTTTTGTTAGCACTTTCAATCTTAAGTACGGCGCCGGAAAGCAGGGTACGCTCTGTGATAAGAAATGCACCAATCTTGCTGACATTACCAGTACGCATGATCTCTGTGAAAGTCTTGTTGGTGGAGTCTAGGCCAGTAACTCGCACTGAGATACTCAGTGGAATACGTACTGCCTTCCTAGTCTGGGGAATTTCCTCGGACATAATGAATCCTTGCTCGAAAACTTAACCTAACTTAGAGACTATACCACTGCAAGGAGGAAAAAAGAACTAAGAGTTTAAATTACTCTCTAAGATAACGAGTAGACACATAGTCATTAACAATTTGTATAAAGTCGGCAGCAATATTATTACCTTGTAGAGTTGTGAAGAGCTGACCATCAACAAAGACAGGGGCACGAGGTTCCTCACCAGTGCCAGGTAATGAAATGCCTATGTGAGCATGCTTAGATTCACCGGGGCCATTAACAACACAACCCATTACGGCTACACGCAGTGATTCTACACCAGTATATTGCTGGCGCCATTGTTGCATCTGTGCACTCAAATGGTGTTGTATCTGTTCTGCTAGCTCTTGAAAGAATGTACTGGTGGTTCGACCGCAGCCTGGGCAAGCAGTCACTTCTGGCAGAAAACTACGCAGTCCCAACGACTGTAGAATCTGTTGTGCAACCAGTACCTCTTCACGACGATCACCGCCGGGTCGCGGGGTAAGACTTACACGTATGGTATCACCAATACCTTCAGCCAGCAGAATCGAGAGAGCTGCTGTACTGGCAACAATCCCTTTGGCACCCATACCGGCCTCTGTCAGTCCTAAATGTAATGGGTAGTGGCAGCGTGCTGATAGTTCACGGTAAATCTTAAGTAAAGCAGGCACAGAGGAGACCTTGGCACTCAAAATGATCTGATTGTGACGCAAGCCATAACTCTCTGCTAATTCCGCTGAATTAAGCGCGCTCTCAACTATTGCTGCCATTAACACATCTTCGGATGATTGTGGTTCTGCGCGCCGACTGTTCTCATCCATTAGCCGCGCCAGTAGCGCTTGATCGAGCGAGCCCCAGTTTACTCCTATACGTACTGGCTTGTCGAATTCAGTCGCGACTTCGATCATCTGCCGGAAATTATCATCATGCTTACGGCCAAAACCGACATTGCCAGGATTGATACGGTATTTGGCGAGTAGTTGCGCACATTCACGATACTGCTTAAGCAGCAAATGACCATTAAAATGGAAATCACCAATAATTGGCACATCTACATTAAGCTGGCTGAGTCGCTCAAAAATGGCCGGTACGGCGGCGGCGGCTTCTTTAGTATTTACAGTAATACGTACCAATTCCGAACCTGCCTCGGCCAATTCCTTAATCTGTCTGGCAGTGGCAGTGGCATCAGCCGTGTCGGTATTGGTCATTGACTGCACTCGTATAGGAGCATTACCGCCAATCTGGCAGCCGCTCACATCGGTTATAACGGTCTTTTTTCTAATAATCATTGCTGCTCAATTACTCACTCTGCTTAACCTTTAATTCCCGCTAAAAAGTAGCCAACAATTGCTAACTGAGTCAAGCTGATCAGGCTTGCCAGCGACTATTCGGTAATATGAGATTGTATCAGTCAATCTTTACGTCTGTGGAGAATTTTTTGTAGTCACGATATTCATGGCGGGCACGGCTAACAAGCTTATCCTCTTCAACTTCTGTGATTGCTGCGATCGGTAGTGTAAAACTCTCCTCGCCAAGTTCTATTGGTGCATAATCGACCGCATAGAACATAGATTTAAACCCTTTGGGGAGATTTAGCTCATAATATTCAATACGTAATGGTTCAGTAGTTTCAGCATCAATCCAGGCACGACCACGCTGCTGTGATTGGTATGACTTACCATTAAAAAGATAATATTGTCCATTGTGATCTGGGCGACTTAGAAAAGTGAGTAAGTAGCTGGGTCGGCCACGTAAGGAGTGTAGTTCTGTAGATAATTCAAAGAGGTAGTCGAGTTGGTCACGGGAAGCAAAATGCGCTAGTAAAATAGAGCTAAAAGCACCGCCTACCTGTATACCCTCTAGCTTCAACTCTTTCTGCTTAACTAGCTTGCCATTGATACTCTGCACTTGGCGCAACTCCTTGAAGCTTAGCTCTACTTGGTTGCCACGTGTGACGCGTAATTGGCGGCCAGCTAATAATGAGATTGTATTGTTATGCTCGATCAATTTGCCGTTTTTATATGATTCTTGAATAAATGTTTCGGTGGTAACAAAGTCTGGCAGCGCATGCTCAAAGCGATCGACTCTTGCTGCCAGCTTAGCTAACAGAGTAGTGAGCGACAGACGTGTAGATAGATTAGCTGATGATTCCTCACTAGCTGTTAAACTCTGTGCATAGAGAGAGGGCGCAACGATATTGTGCACAAATACTGCGCAGAGCGTGATAACCATCAAGGATCTACTTATTAATCTCATTCTTAACCTAACCAAGTTGCTGGCGAATAATATCGGCCAGATGTTGTGCTTCTTCGTTGATAAAACGCTGATCACGCCCTTCGATCATAATACGGGCAAGATTTTCGGTGCCAGAATAGCGTAACAATAGTCGCCCTTGATTGACGAGCTTGCTTTCTAAATCTTGCACTGCTGCCTGGATCACAGGCACAGTATTAAAGGCTGGTTTGTTGCGAACTGGTATATTGATAAGAATCTGCGGAAAGCTTTGGAAGCCACCAGCCAGTATGGATAAGCTCTGACCTTGTCTAACCAACACACGTAGTAGTTGTAATGCAGTGATCATTCCATCGCCAGCAAGACTGATCTTAGGGAAGATAATATGACCTGACTGTTCTCCACCAAGCTGACCATTACAGGTGAGTAGCTCATCCAGCACATACTTATCACCTACTGCAGTGCGGCGTAGCTCTATACCACGATCACGCAATCCTACTTCCAATCCCATATTGCTCATCACGGTAGCAACTACTGTTTTGGGATCAAGTTGGTTATTACGTAAATAGTGATCGGCAATGATAAAAAGCACACCATCGCCATCTACTAGACGACCCTGTTCATCGACAAAGAGAGCACGATCAGCATCTCCATCGAAGGCTATTCCAAGTTGACACTGCTCTTGCTGAACCAGTGCCTGTAGCTTTTCCATATAGAGAGAGCCACATTGACTATTGATATTACGACCATCAGGGGTGCACCCACACGTTACTACTTCTGCACCTAATGATGCGAATAGGTGAGGCGCAATTGCTGATGCGGCACCGTTGGCGCAATCGAGCGCAAGCTTTATTCCTATTAGGCTAATGCCTGCGGCAATCTCATCATGCAAAAAACTGAAGTAGCGTTCGACTAATGGCTGAGAAGGTTCAAGCAGCGCAAGTGCTGGTTCATCAGTGTCGAGTTTGCCGGTCAAGAGCTCTGCCTCAATTATACTTTCATCCGTTTCCGGAAGCTTACGTCCAGATGGAGCAAAGATTTTAATACCATTATCCTCATAGGGATTGTGTGATGCTGAGATCACAATGCCAACATCAAAGTTGCCAACCCCGGTTAGATAGGCAATACCGGGGGTGGGGATCACACCAACAGAAGTGACCTCTGCGCCGGCTGCCTGTAATCCTGCTGCCAATGCACTTTCAATCCATTCACCCGACTGACGTGTGTCGCGTCCTATCAGCGCACAGGCAGTATGTTGTAGGCGATTGTTTAGTAATTGACCAAGTGCACGACCAAGCACGAAAAGTGCCCGTGGCGCGAGCGGAAACTCTCCGGCTTTTGCCCGTATTCCATCAGTACCAAAAAATTTGGGCATGCTTGCCCTCCTTGTGCGCTGTTTTTCTACTAGATGATCTTTTTAGCGTAGGCGTTTGATCTGAATCTGCTGTGGCTCGACACTTTTGACTGTGATAGCGTCAAGCTTATCTGGTGGTAACACAATGCGTGGTGTGGCTACGCCTGTGTTGGGTATATTCTCAATATCTATGAAAGCAGCAATGTCAGCAAGGGTCAAACTCTCTACCACCGACTTCAACCCTTCTACAGTGACATTTACAGTAATGGGTGAAAGACTGATCTTACCATCGCTTTGAGGTATGCGTAGAGGGACTTTAGTCAGCTTACGCTCGGTGCGGATTTGACCAATCTCGACCTGTACCTCAATGGAAGGCGAGCCCACAATCTCGATCTTAAGATCTTCAATATTAATATTAGGCCTTTCGATGAAAGTCTTACGATGGCCATTGAGACGTATTGTTTCACTAGGCGCATCAGCAATGGCATTGACACGACTTTCCGGGCCACGTATTGTCACCATACTGGGATTGACGAGAATCTGAGTAACTTCATAATCTTGTGGTACTCGATCGGCAAAGCGTGGGGTTACTTTTACTTTTCGTTCTATGATCGGTTCAATCATTAGACGTGCACGTTGTGGTTCAATATCGAGCACTTCAACCTCAGGAGGTGCTAATACATCATTGCGTGATATTGGTAGTGCGCGCTCACCAACCTTGATCGAGCGTAAGTTAATCTGAATGGGTAAGGTCTCAGCGCGTAAACGATCAAGCACCAGCTTGGGGCCACGCAGACGTACATTAGCTACTTTAGGAAAATCATCATTGGAGATAGCAAGCCCTTCAGATAGGTTGATGTAGTCAAGTGGCACCTGCTGTAGGGTAACCTGAATAATCTCCTGTTCGACAGATGCCCATAGCACTACTGCAATGAGCAGGGCAATCAGTTTTAGACCGGTATTCTCATATGCATACTCGCGCAGCACACTGCCCATTACTCCTACACCAAACTGTATCTTCTCATATATATTGCGCAAGGAACGCACGATCGCTCTCCTTAACGTTAAGTTAAACAGGCAGCCGGCATTGCCGTTCAATCCTTGGTTACGGAAGGCTGTGGGTCAAAGACGGGCTGTGGTTTGGCAGCCGGCACACTGCCTCGCGCAAGACTCTTGTCGAGATCGCTAGTTCGGCGATCTGGGGTAAGTGAACGACCTGTTACACGTGGTGGCTCAAGCGCACGCGCCAGCATATTGCGTAAGCGTACACTGTCGAGATTGCGGGTAATTTGACCACGTTCGACAAATGAGATTACCCCTGTCTCTTCTGAGACTACCACAGCTACCGCATCACTCTCTTCAGTGATACCGATCGCAGCGCGATGGCGTGTGCCTAGATCCTTTGAGAGGCCTGGTTTGAGAGTAAGCGGTAGAAAGCAACTGGCTGCTGCAATACGGAAGTTACGGACAATCACAGCGCCATCATGTAACGGCGTATTTGGATTGAAGATTGTTACCAATAGGTCATAACAGGGAACAGCGTCAAGGCGTACACCATGATTGATATGTTCTTGCAGGCCGACCGTGCGCTCAATTACAACAAGCGCGCCGATCTTCTCTGAGGCCAACGAGGTTGCTGCTAACACTACATCATCATAGAACTCTCGCATGGTCTTAGTATCACGAGGAGTACGAAAACCTAGCGGGATACTGACATTCTTACCAAAATGGGCTAAGGCATTACGAATTTCTGATTGAAAGATGATAATTACAGCAATACCTAGATAGAGTACGGCATTGCTAACAACAAACTGCAATGTCTCTAAATGGAAAAAACGCGAGACAATATAGAGTAGAGTAAAGAAGAGGATGCCATAGAGCATCTGTACAGCGCGTGTACCACGTAGCAGCTTTAGGATCTCATAGACAATAATAAAGACGATCAGTATATCCACCAGATCTCTAAGGTGGAACTGGCGCAGGAATGCCGGTAGATTTATTGCGCTAAACCAATCCATTCGCTGCCTTCCTGAAAAATGAAGCGTCCTAAGTGTTGTTGTCTGTTCACACAACGCTAGCCCGCATCCGCATAAAGCGGTTGCTCGTTATTTTTCCCGCCTTCTAAAGAGGTGCACTGACCGGGTACGGTGGCTGCTATGATGCAGAGCAGAACCGCTGAGTTGGCCTGCTGACGCGCCCGCGGGGCTTAGATAAATTATTTACAATCGTACTTACGGGCTGAGTAGCCGTACACTATATTATTGCCGAGCAGTCCCTCTAAATTCAAGTAGTATTCTTATTTTTCTGCTACGAAAAATCTAACTCGTATGTCTGCTTGCCTCTGGCCATTAAACGCTGCTAGATCTGGTAAAGTTCCCCTACTTAGGCACTCAACCCGGTTGCGAAAAAGACTTTACACGACTTGTGAGGCTATGTTAGCTTTCTCTTTTGGGATGAGACCCAAAATTCAATTCTGTCGCCTGTCGCTGTAGCGTCCGGCTCTTCTGATGGGTGATGGCCAGTGTCCAGCACTGTTATATACGCTATAATAATTGGTAGGCATACTGGACGCAGATCGCTGTCATCAAGCCGGGTTGTGCGATCAATGCTGTGTATGCTTGCCTATGATGGCAAGGACGGGCGCAGTAGCACAAGCTTATCAAGTGTGAAGGAGAAGATTGTACGTGGCTTTACAGAGAGAAGCGAAACAAGGGATTATCTCGCAGTTTAAGATGCATGACACAGACACCGGCTCGCCAGAAGTGCAGATTGCGATTCTCACTCGGCGTATAGAGGACCTGACCGAGCATTTTAAGATGCACGTTAAGGACAACCATTCACGGCGCGGTCTCTTAAAGATGGTGAGTAAGCGGCGCCGACTGCTTGACTACTTGAAACGGCAGGATTTCGAGCGTTATCAGCAGGTGATTAGCAAATTAGGACTTAGGAAGTAGAAAGATAGGTTGATTGAACCGAAACCCTACCCCGCGGATTTCAGTTTCGAGCAACTCTCTGTAGATTGCCATCACAAGCAGCCGCAGAGTTACAGGTGCTGCGCAACAGGCAGCCGGAGGTTCTTCCGGTATCAGGAGATTGGTGGCCACGGTCAACAAGTCTAGTATCGACTTGTGAGAGCGTGGCCTTTTCGTTTGTGGCCGTATGATGGAGGAGAGATATGTATTTGAAGAAAGCCATCAGCTTTGGTGGCAGAGAATATTCGATTGAGACAGGCAAAGTAGCTAAGCAGGCCGATGGCGCAGTGATAGTACGTTATGGCGATACGGTAGTTCTAGTTACTGCAGTAGGGGAGCAGAAAGCACGTGAAGGAGCTGACTTCTTTCCCCTCACCGTTGATTACCGTGAATATGGTTATGCTGCTGGGCGTATTCCTGGAGGCTACTTTAAGAGAGAAGGCAAGCCTACAGAGAAGGAGGTTCTTACCAGTCGTCTAATCGATCGACCGCTGCGTCCGCTATTTTCTGAAGGATATAAGAACGAGACACAGATTATCGCTATGGTGGTCTCAGCCGATACAGATAATGAACCAGATGTATTGGCAATCACAGGTGCATCGACAGCCCTCTACATCTCTGACATCCCTTTTCCCAATCCGATTGCAGGAGTGCGAGTAGGATTGGTAGAGGGACGTTATATTATCAACCCTACCTACACTGAACAACGTAATTCACGGCTCAACTTGGTTGTAGCCGGTACTGAAGAAGCGATCGTAATGGTCGAGGCTGGTGCTAAAGAGGTCTCTGAGGCTGTCATTGTAGAAGCACTAATGTTTGGTCACAATGAGATTAAAAGGCTCTGTGGCTTACAAAAAGAGCTACGTGAGGCGATTGGCAAGCCTAAGCGTGAGGTCTTGCCACGCAAGTTGGATGAGGCACTCTTCAAAGAGATTGAGGAGAAGATTACCCCTCAGTTGCGTGAGTCGCTAGATGTGCGTGGCAAGGGTAAACTGGCTAGCTATCAGGCGGTTGATGATCTAAAGGCACAAACGGTCGAGGCTTATCCAGCCGAGGATGAGGAGAAGCGTAGTGAAGCCGCACTGATCTTCGATTTTTTGAAGGAGAAAGTTTTCCGCGAAGATATTCTTAGTCATCGTCGTCGTCCTGATGGCCGTCGCTTCTCTGAGATTCGCTCGATCACTTGTGAAGTTGGTTGGCTGCCACGTGTGCATGGCAGTGCTCTCTTCACCCGTGGCGAGACTCAAGCATTGGTAACTGTGACTTTAGGTACCAAGCAGGATATACAGTATCTAGATGATCTAGAAAAAGGTGAGATCATACGTCGCTTTATGCTCAACTACAATTTTCCACCTTTTTCTGTCGGTGAGACTGGTCGTATGGGTCAACCAGGCCGTCGTGAGGTTGGTCATGGCGCGCTTGCTTTACGTGCAATTGAACCGATGCTGCCTAATGAAGAGGATTGGCCTTATACTCTGCGGGTTGTTTCTGATATTACTGAATCGAATGGCTCTTCTTCAATGGCCACAGTGTGTGGAGGGGTACTGGCTTTAATGGATGCTGGGGTACCGATCAAATCACCGGTGGCAGGAATCGCAATGGGTTTAGTAATGGAGGGTAATCGCTATGCGATCCTCACTGATATCGCAGGTGCCGAAGACCATTATGGTGATATGGATTTCAAAGTAGCAGGCACGCGTGAGGGCATTACTGCCTTACAGATGGATATCAAGATCGCTGGTATCAATGCACAAATAATGGCAGAAGCACTTGAACAGGCCAAACAGGGGCGGCTTTTTGTGTTAGAGAGAATGCTAGAAGCAATTGCATCGCCACGCACCGAGATCAGTCCCTATGCACCACGTATCTTCTCTATGCAGATCCCTGTCGATAAGATACGTGATGTGATAGGACCGGGTGGCAAAGTGATCCGCGGTATTGTTGAGAAGACCAGTTGCAAGATCGATATTGAGGATTCTGGTCGTGTTAGTATCGCCTCAATTGATGCTGAATCGGCTGAGCGTGCACGTCAAATGATCATGGAGATCACTGCAGATGTCGAAGTTGGAAAGACCTACTTAGGTACTGTAACTCGACTGGCCGAATTTGGCGCTTTTGTAGAAGTGCTACCTGGTGTTGAAGGTTTGCTACATATTTCCGAGGTTGCTGAGTACCGTGTACGTAACATACGTGATGAACTGAAAGAAGGTCAGCAGTTACTCGTTAAATGTATTAGTGTAGAGGCCAACAAAATACGTCTTAGCCGTCGTGCTGTATTACGGGATGAGAAAGGCGAAAAGACTGAAAATAGTGAGCCGCCTGAGCGCTCAGAACGGCCTGAGCGGGGCGACCGTTCCAGACATCAACCTGCCCGTGGTGGTAAACGCTAGCTCCAAAAACCACAGGGAACTCGGCGGTCTCTGTGGTTTTTCACACTAATAGTTCTTTATCACCAACTCTGTGATTGCACCACGAGCGAAGATATTGCTGTTAATTGAACGAGGACACTGCGCTACCTTAATAGAATAGTTGCGGTAGAGTTCGCGTACTAGTGTAGTGTTTGAGTTAGAAACCATTACTAGACAGCCACGAGCATTGAGCTGATGTACAAGCTCGGCCAATCTCTCTTGGTCGCGATTGCTGAAACTGTCTGGTGTATAACTGGTAAAACTGGCGGTAGGGGTAAGTGGCACATAGGGTGGGTCAAAGTAGACAAAGTCGCCCCGCCGTGCTTGCCTTACGGTCTTTTCAAAGCTACTAACTTTCAATTGTGCTGCTTGTAGAGCAGTGCTAGCTGCGTGTATACCGATCGGATCACAAATTAGTGGCCGTTTATAACGGCCATAGGGAACATTAAACTGACCTTGACTGTTGACTCGGTAGAGGCCGTTGTAGCAGGTCTTATTTAGATAGATGAAGCGTGAGGCACGTGCTAGCTCTGAGAGTGTGGCAGGATCTGTCTCTCTCAAGCGGTAGAAATATTCTTCATTGACTTTATGCTTGCGTAGATTAGCAATCAATTCCTCTGGAAACTCTTTTACTATCTTATAACAATTGATCAATTCTGCATTAAGATCGGCAAGCACAGCACGTTGCGGACGTAAGTAGAAGAAGACTGCGCCACCACCAAGAAAAGGTTCAAAGTAACGATTGAACTGGTTGGGCGAGGGTAGGTAGGACGCATATTGATCTAGCAGGCGGCGTTTGCCTCCTGCCCATTTCACAAATGGGCTTACGGGCGCGAATGAGACGCGCTCCGCTTTCGCCTCTTCGAAATTGACGGCGCACGGATCCACTGGCAACAAGAGCTTCTCCTACTTAGAGCTGTTCAAGTGAGCGCGCAATCGCTCACGGCGCGCCCGTCGCGCGTAATTAGTTCACGATACTTTTTTATTATGCACTCGCTGCACTACTGCTTCAGAGGCCCATTTCTGCGTTCAGTTCCTCTGCTACTACACGCAATGAATACATAGCTTGGCCAATATTTCCCTTTGGATCGAGTGCCAGCAGCACAAAGTAGCCAGCATTGAGTGTCTTAATCAAGCAGGTGGCATCCTTATACTGGCAGATCATAAATTCGATTGTGCCCATATCAACCTCATCGGAGAATTTACGACAAGTTGATAGTGTGATGCCATGGTAGGCGCCAATAAGATCCAGTTCAGCGACTATCTTGTTAGTAAGGTAGTGTTGCACAACCTCACCATCATGATCCAAAAAGATAGCGCCACGCGCCCCATAAATATTCTCTACCAAGTTCTCAAGTAGTTTGTCGAATGCCATTGCTTCTTGTACCCTATTCTTAGCTGGTCATTACTTGCGCCTGGCTAGACGCATAACTCTGTAGCACCTCTTCAAGCTTACCGCCATGATAAGAGCCTATCAATGCATCGACTACTTGGCCATCATAACGGCTACCTACAAAACTCTTGATACGCTCAAGAGCAAATTCAGTCTCCATTGCACGTTGATAAGGACGGTTGGTTGTCATTGCATCAAAGACGTCGGCAACTGCAATAATGCGTGCCATCATTGGGATCTGGTCACCACGTAGACCAAGTGGATAGCCATGTCCATCTAAACACTCGTGATGATAGAACATTCCTGGAACATATCGTTTCATCTGAGGAATCTCAGACATGATCTTGGCGCCAATCTGTGGATGCTGTTTCATTATCTTATATTCATCATCTGTGAGTGCGGCAGGTTTCTTAAGGATCTTGTCATCAATACCGATCTTGCCTACATCATGTAATATTCCTGCAATACGTATATCCTCGATCTCTTCTTCAGACAGACCCATCTGTTGAGCAATGAGTACGGAATACTTCATCACACGTTCAGAATGGCCACGGGTGTAAGCATCTTTACCGTCGATCGCTTCAGCAAGTGCGCGCACTGAGCCAATAAAGAGCATACGATTATCTTCAGCAGCGCGACGTAGTTCATTAATATACTGCTGTATACGATCTGCCATAGTATTGAAATCAAGCGCTAGTTGACCAATCTCGCTACGTGTACGAACACGTATACGGCGAGCAAAATCGCCGGCGGCGATGGCTTGTGCACCCAGTGCCAGGGTCTCAATTGGCGAGGTGATACGAATTGCCAGAAATGTGCCAAGCAGTAATGCTACTACAATGGTGATTACACTGACAAAGACTGTCTTAGTAATCATCTGACCTACAGAAGCATAGGCAGCATCTTCGTTGACCATTGCAATTATACCCAATTCCTTACCAGGGGCAATATCAGCAGTAGTAAAGGAACCGAGCATAGCAATCTTATTGTTACCATCTTCTAGTTCAAAAGTACCTGCAGCATTCAGTTTGAAACCCGATTCAAGCCAATCCTCAACAATCTTAAGGTTACGTAGATTTTGGCCAGCAAGCACCACTTGTCGATCTGGGTGCGCAATTACACGTCCATTGTTGTCAACAACAAAGATAATACGGCTACCGCTACGGATCAATTTGCTGGTCTCCTGTAGACCACCATCTTTTTGCGTTACCATATTGAAGACTGGCTCAAGACCTACCACTGCGAAGACGGCGCCTTCCAGTGTCTGATCATTATTGGTCATAGGAGCAGCTAGCAGGATGACAGATTCATTGCTCGATTTCACTAGCAATGGACTGCTAATAAAGATTTCTGGCTTCTTCTGTAGATGAGCGAGAGCCTCTTCAACGAGTGCTTCCATCTCCTCACGCTCAATCTTCTCACTATTGATTGCATAAGGCGCAAAAATATTATTATTGCCATTGAGTAGTAGTGGTCGGATCATCAATCCATAGAGGTTAGAATCATTGCGTACCGCTTCGCCAATCTTGACATCACGCAACTGGCTCTGCTCGATCACTCTTACTCCTCCAGCGATCTCAAAGGAACGTGCGAAGGCAATAATTTGATCGCGATAAGAACTGACATAGAGTTTGATCTGTTTGGCCTTGTCTTCAACCGAGGCAAGTTGAAAGCGTTGTTCATTGCCGCGTAATGTCTCGCGGTTGATCTCTACCAATTGCCAGCCTACCAGTACAACTGGCAGGACCCCTACCGCCAACAATACTGCTAGCACTGTATAGAGGATCTTTGATCGCTTCTCTTTCTGTTCCATAATTGATTCCCCCGATAGTGAAGAAAACGCCAACCAACCATCGTTTGCTAATAAAAGCAGCGAATGGGTGACCAAAAGACTGCGTTTCCGGTTGCCAAGTGAGCGCTTATCCTATGGGCTACAGTATACTTTAAGCGCGTAACATTTGCAATTTCGAGCTATATGAGAACTGTTTTAGTAATATGTTTGGGTATCTATAAGGAGAGGTCAGAGGCTTGCGGCCTGTGTGCAGCTATAGTAAGATCGCCACGAAATTCACTTCCATGCAACGCTTTAATTTCTTTTGCAATTGAGGATAACTCTCATTAAACTATAGATTCTACAGCCGCGGCTAATATGCGGGCCACGATTTTTCGTGAGGAAATATTCAAATGATCACCGGATTCAATACCGATATCGCCTATAACGGTACCACCTACCATATTCAAACTGAAGATAAAGGCGAATCGAATCCGATTATTGAGTCGCTTGTCTATGTGCGCGGCGCAATACTTGCCGCTAAACGTACCTCTTATGCCAAAGAGTTACGTAATGGTCTGCTTGAGGAACAGTTGCAGGCAATGCTAGAGAAACAGCATCGCACTATCCTCGCAGTTATTAAAGCAGGCCGCATTCAAGAATTGGTGGAAAAACTTAACAAGCAGCAACGTAGTGAGAATGAAGCCAGTGAGCTGCCTGTGCCACCAGCTATCTTAGCAAAGCCATCTATAGCTACCAGCCTGCCGACCCAACCACAGGTCTCTATGCCCACTTCTCCTGTAGCACAACAAGAATTTTCCGAACCACTACCAAGAAGTGTTGAGCCACCCTCGACAACACTACCAACGGCTATGCCTGGCTATCGTACTAGTGGCAGCCTAGACATTGGTATTAGTAAGGGTGACTCTCAACCACTCTTTGCTGAGTTCGATCTTGATAAGATTATCTTTGACTATCTACAGACCGATGCACATGAAGAGAAACTAGAGATACACTTGCGTGGTAGCACCGATTTCTATGCTGGTGAGGTGGTGATTTTACAGATTGAGGTTTCTCGTGGTGGTATACAACCACTGCCCAGTGTGCCTGTCATTGTGAAAATAATTGGTACAGCCTTCAAGCCTCAGATCTATTCTGGCCGCACAGGTCCGGATGGAGTAGCAATAATGCCTGTTACACTGCCAAATTTCACTGCTGGGAGTGCCGCTATTGTCGTACAATCCTCTTCAGAAGTGGGTGAGGCAGAGATTAAACAGCTTATCCGGCGTCGTTGAATTTGTGCAAAAACATCTATGCAGATTCTCTTAAATGGTGAACTCAGGGAGGTGCCGCAAGACTGTATGCTCCCACAGTTACTTGAACAGTTGGGCCTTAAGGCTACACGGATCGCAATAGAATTAAATCGCCAGATCCTACGTCAGCCAGATTGGCCGCATACCCAACTGCGAGAGGGCGATCGGATTGAGATCGTCCACTTTGTCGGAGGCGGCTAATACATTTGGAAAGGTTTAGCTATGTCCACATCAGATAAATTGATTATTGCTGGACGGGAATTCCGCTCACGATTGATGATTGGTACAGGCAAATATCCTAGCCATCAAGTGATGGCGGAAGCACACCAGCGCTCAGGGGCAGAAGTAGTAACAGTGGCAGTGCGCCGTGTCAACCTTACTGATCGTAATCAAGAGTCACTACTCGACTATATTGATTTGAAAAAATATCTCTTGTTACCTAATACTGCAGGCTGTTATACAGCCGAGGAGGCGATTCGTACTGCCTATCTTGCTCGTGAAGTCCTTGATACACCCTGGGTGAAACTTGAAGTGATTGGTGACGAGAAGACCCTCTTTCCTGATAATGAGGGATTGGTTGTTGCCACAGGTACATTAGCTAAAGAAGGCTTTATTGTGCTTCCTTATTTTAATGATGATCTGGTAACCGCACGTAAGCTGATCGATGCTGGTGCAGCAGCCGTAATGCCACTTGCTGCGCCGATTGGTTCAGGTCTAGGAATACAGAATTTTGCTACTATGCGGATCTTGCGAGAGTTGATCACAAGCGTGCCAATAATTGTTGATGCTGGTGTAGGAACAGCCTCTGATGTTGCTCTGGCTATGGAACTAGGTATGGATGGGGTACTACTCAATACTGCGGTAGCTGCTGCTAAAGATCCTGGAATGATGGCTGAAGCAATGAGATTAGCGATTGAAGCTGGCCGTTTTGCCTATCTTGCTGGCCGTATGCAGAAACGGCTCTATGCCAGCGCGAGCAGCCCATTGGAAGGGCTGATCCGTTAGTATAGGAAATTACGGACTGAGAAAATGCTCTTTCTCAGTCCGTAATCTTTACCGTTTAGACGGTTAGAGGTCCACTAAAGCTTAGCTTTATCCAACACACAAAAGAGAACAGAATATAGAACACAATTAGTGCTATTAACTGCTGAAACTCTTAAGTGCTTCCTCTTCAGATGTGAAGGTCTCGAAGACGGTAAGCAATTTAGTAATGGCCAACAGATCCTGAATCTTCTTGGTAAGATTGAGTAGTTTTAGTTGCCCACCGGCATTGTTAGTAGTGGTAAAGCTGCTTACTAGCTCACCAATACCAGAACTATCTACATAACCTACATCACCAAGATTGAGCAGTATCTTCTTACGGCCTCCCTCAATCAGCTTGCGTACAGCATCACGCAGTTGCACACTGCCGGCTCCGATCGTGATTTTGCCGCTGAGATCGAGTATCGTCACATCACCCGCTGTCCTCTCGTTAATTGTTAATGACATTGATCTCTCCTTTCTTCAACTCAGCTCATTATTGACTTTCCGTTTTAGCATCTTAACGAGCGTGCCTCCTTGGGGGTGATTGGAGAACACCACCTCATCCATGAAGGTTCTCATATAGAAGATTCCGCGGCCGTTTGGATTGAGGAGATTGGTCGGGTCGAGCGGGTTGGGAATGCAATTGGGATCGAACCCATCTCCGCGATCACGTACATAAATTTTAATATCATCATCACCGATGACAAATTTCACATCAACCGGCTTGGCGTTATCAAGTTTGTTCCCATGTTTTATTGCATTAATGACGCATTCCCGGACGGAAAGCCCGATCCAATGAGCCTCTTCTTGACCGAACCCGACAATCTGTATAATGCTATCTGTGATTGAAGCGACTAATTCAATAAACTTGAAGCTGCTATTGATAGTCAACTCAATGGTGCTTTCAACAGGCTCCATTCTCGTTATTGGTATCCTTTCCCGACAATAGGATTATTATTGATACCCGTCGCTTCATTATTGATGATTGCGCTGCGGGAGCTGCGCTATCATTCTCCAGCCTTCAACCAAAAAATTCCAGCATAACTGGGCGAGAAAACGCCGTTGATGACTGATCATTAGTAGTTGAACGATTACGTGTAACATAGCCGATCCGCTATTGTCAAGCAAGACATTTAGTTGCATAAATGTAAGAGAACCCGGCAAAATTACCGGAAAAAATTAAGGGGGTTACTTATGAGAATCTTACCCGCCCGGCGAATAAATGGCCGGGTAGCTGTGCCAGGCGACAAATCTATCTCACATAGGACTGCACTAGTGGCAGCGCTTGCTGAGGGTAGTAGCAGAGTTGATAATTTTGCTACCAGTAAAGATTGCCAGAGCACGCTACAATGCCTGAAAAAACTAGGTGTCAGGATCGCGCACGATAAGGATAGCCTATACATTGAAGGAAGTGGTCTAATAGGCCTGCGCACTCCTACTGCGCAGCTTGATGTGGGAAACTCTGGCTCTACAATACGCATGTTAAGCGGTATTTTAGCTGGCCAACCGTTTACCACTGAGATTACCGGAGATGCTTCAATCTGTCGCCGCCCTATGCGACGTATTGTTACACCTTTGCGCCAGATGGGAGCGCAGATCGAAGTAACAAATAGCGAATTTGCTCCCTTACGTATTACTGGTGGCAGGCTTACCCCTATCAACTATGAATTGCCAGTAGCCAGTGCACAAGTTAAATCTTGTATACTGTTTGCTGGACTGTTTGCCGAAGGTCAGACAACTGTGTGTGAACCGGCAGTTACTCGCGATCATACGGAGATTATGCTGCGTGAATTTGGCGCTGAGATCACTTGTGTGGGACATAGCATTACAGTAACTGGTTGGCCCAGACTACAAGCACAGCATTACCATGTGCCAGGCGATATCTCCTCAGCAGCTTTCTTACTTGCTGCTACGCTGATGCTGCCAGACTCGCAGATAGTCA
Source organism: Acidobacteriota bacterium (assembly GCA_040758525.1). GTDB lineage: Bacteria > Acidobacteriota > Blastocatellia > Chloracidobacteriales > JADJPF01 > JBFLVQ01. Next base: position 5,642 of record JBFLVQ010000003.1, on the reverse strand, counting down.
TCAATAATGTAGGGATAAATCCGACCCGTAGCGCAATTATCGATCTAGTAAAAAGTCTTGGCGCTGATGTGCAAATAAGCGAGCCATACATAGAACATGGTGAACCGATTGCCAATCTGCAAGTACGTCATGCTGAATTGTGTAGCAATACTGAAACAGCACGACTACAAGGTGATGTGATCGCCAATCTGATTGACGAAATCCCCATTATTGCTGTGCTTGCTACTCAGGTTAAGAACGGTCTAACAATTCGCGATGCTACTGAATTACGAGTAAAAGAGAGTGACCGTATACGCACTGTAGTTGATAATCTGCGCGCTATGGGTGCCGAAGTCGAGGAATATCCTGATGGGCTTGCTGTTGCAGGACCGCAACAATTACATGGAGCACATATAGACGCGGCTGGTGATCATCGTATTGCCATGGCCTTTGCAATTGCAGGATTAGTTGCTAAGGGTGAAACCGAGATTACTGGCAGTGAATCGGTCGAGATCTCTTTCCCTGGCTTTTTTGAGACATTAGCCAACATTGTTGAGCGGTAAATTATGGAAAAACAGACAATCTTTTTAGTTGGCTTTATGGGTTCGGGTAAAACAACAATAGGGGAGCAATTGGCAGCGCATTTACAACGAGACTTTATTGATCTTGATGAAATGATTGTAAAACGCACAGGTCGCTCGATTGCAGAGATCTTTGCAAAAGAAGGGGAAGCATATTTTCGTGCCCTTGAGCGAGAAATGCTGACCGAGCTTAAGGCTCATACTGGCGCAGTAGTGGCATTAGGTGGAGGAGCATTCGTCTCAGAACAGAACCAGGCTATTATTGCTGCGCAAGGATGGTCTATCTGGCTAGATTGCCAGCTTGAAATAATCCTTGCAAGGCTTGGTGATGACCATACACGCCCGCTCTATACAAGTCGTAGTCGGGCGGAATTGGTGGCATTGCTGGAGTCACGTCGGCCCGCTTATGCTCAAGCCTATATACGGCTTGATGTGAGTGCGCTGACAGTGATAGAAGCAGTAGAAAAATTGATTCAGTTATTAGCTCAAGCCAAACTGGTTTGAGCTTATTATCTAATCACGCTTGTTAATGATAAACATTGGTGTAGCTGAACCGCCTCCGGCAGTGACATTTAATAACGCAAGTTTGGAGAGCCTTACTCCACACCCTGCTATTCTCTCACCATCCCATACATAAGGATCAAGATCCAAGTAACGTTCATCGAATCTTAACTGGCCATCGATCATACTGGGATAGACTTCACAACCTAGCGGTACACGCTCCTGTACTACATAGGAAGTACTCAATGCAGTCTGCAGTGCGTTATTCCATTGCTCAGCATCACACTCCCAGCCAAGTACCACACCTTTGCCACCATATTCACCATTTGGCTTAAGTACTAGCTTTTCACGATTCTCAGCGATAAATGCAATTAGATCTACCTGAGTGCCATGATAATCGCTATGACATTCACGCACCTTGCGTGTCCAAGGAATATGACGGGCAAGGGCAGTGACCTCCTCAGGTGTGAAGAGATCTGTGTAAGCAGGATCGCTAAGAAGCGCAAAGATTGCTTTCTTATAGAGCATCTGCACTCGAAAGGCATTAACAATACAGACAGCGCGTGCACGTATCGCATCAATAAGCGCATGGTTAAGTCGATATTTGGCAAGAAATTCTCCTACTAATACACGCTTGTAAACCAGATCCACAGGGAAATCGCCGATAAAGAGCCGACCCGAACGATATTCCAACTCTTCTGGATCCGCGATCTTTACACGGCAACCACGCTCTTCGAAATGGGATTGTGAGAGCAGAAACTCGCCATAAGTGCCTACTCCACGCCAATCCACAATGGCGATATTGGGTCTTCCCTGGCCGCCCCAACGCTGATAGGCTGCTAACAGTGCGTCAAAGACGAATGTGCGTATAGGAAAGGCATGATAGCGGTAGCGTGCCTCGAATGCTTGCATAATCGGCATAGCAGCAAAGATCTCACTAAGCACATCTCCATAGGCCAGGCCACCGGGACTTTCAGCATTATATTCAACAAAGTTGAACTCTCCTAGTGGGCTTAAAAAGCCATCTAAGCGCGCACTCACATCAGGTGCGCCATAGCCAGAATCGATCTCTACTACTGCTTCTTCATCGGGGGTAAGATCGAGTTCCTTACGCAAGCTGGCATCTACAATCAATCTTTGACCTAATCGTGCTAGTGCGCGCATCACCAACGTAGCGGCGTGCTGTACAAATTCGTAGGTCGATTCATCAATGAAATAGGGCCGTAGCACTGTGCAGACAGGTCGTGAACCAAAGGCCAGCCCACGCTCGCTGGTTGCCTGTGCAAGCAGCTCTTGGGTACTAGCAAGGTGTGTATTGGCTAACAGCTCATGATAATAGTCAATTGCGCTATTGAGCATTGTTTACTCCAGTAAATAGTAGTCAGGAACTATTGTCTATGCCTTAAACCAGTCCCAGCAGCGTGTCCCAACGATATTGTGGGCGTTGTGTGGCAGCCTCATGTGCACGTGTAATCACTAGATCAGCCATTGCCTTGACTACCCAGGGAAAGTAGATTTCCGTAAGCGAAGAGATATCAAAATCAGGTGCTGAGTTCATAAAATCGATTGCATAGGGTGTGCGGTTACGAATTCCAAACTCGACTGTATTCATATCGTACCCAAGCGCTTGGTTAATTTTAATAGCATCAGCTTGAATACGTTCAGTCAATTCAGGATCGAGTGCTTGATCAACATCGCGATAACGTTCGAAGTGTGGTTTGCGAGGATCCCAATTGGTGATCAGGATATTTGTCTTGCCTACACAGATACAGCGCACATACTGCTGCCAATCAATAAACTCTTGCAAAATCATACAGAGCTGATCCGTCTGGTTATAAGCGGCGAGTAGTTCATCTAGGGAATTAACACGATAGACATCCTTCCAACCACCACCCCAATGCGGCTTAAGAATTGCGGGAATCCCAATATATTCGACGATTGCCTGCCAATCAAGCGGATATTTGAGATTGCTTAAGCTCTCGCTAATGATGCTATCAGGATAGGAATGGGAAGGCAGTACGATCGTCTTAGGCACAGCAATGCCAAGCCGTTCGGCTAGTGCAGTACCAAAAAATTTATCATCAGCCATACGCCAGAAAGGGTTGTTAATGACTATTGTACCCGAGAGCGCCGCCGCCTTAAGATAAGGTTGGTAAAATACTACTTCGTGTGAAATACGATCTATGATCACACTGTAAGGGCAAGGCTCGTTACTCTTTACTTCGCCGATTCGCACATATTCAGCAGAGACACCACCATTACGCGCATTTACTTCATTAATCAGTGCGTCCGGAAATGAGCGCTCACGACCAACCAATAGACCAATTCTCAGCATGTAATCAACTCCTAGACCGATTGCCTGATAATTGCGTGATAATAAAGTCTAGCTATTATGTAGGCGTATAGGTTGGTCTGCAACGGCAATTGCCTTCTTATCAAGCTCTAGGGCGTAGGTATTTTTTAGGTATCTGGTTAGTCTTCCGTGCAAATTTGGCAACTTTATAGTTTCGTTGTATCATTGGCCCATCAAGAAGATTTTCGCGATGGTTGAATTTGGGATTAGTGTCAATATGAATCCATGAACGGACAGCAACCCGTAATACTAAATCAGGAGAATTTTGGCGCAGGAGAGAAGTCCTTGGGGACGCCCCGCGACACGGCTGACGCTTGTACTACTAATCAGGATTTTGAGACGCTTATTAAGAAAGTTGCTGATGGCGATCAGTCTGCGCTAGGTACACTCTACGATCTAACAAACCGGCAAATCTTCGGCTTAATTCTACGGGTGCTAAATGACACGGCAACAGCCGAAGAGGTTCTCTTAGACGTTTATACACAAGTATGGCGACAGGCTGCTGTTTACGACCGTAAGCGCGGCACGCCGCTCACCTGGCTAATGATTATTGCACGTAGCCGCGCTATCGATCGTTTACGTGCAGGTAAGCCAGATCAACAGCATAGTGAGCCATTGGAGATGGCAGCCAGTGCAACCTCAGCAGCAGCAAATCCCGAGGAGATGACGGTTAATTCTGAACGTCAGCGCTTGGTTCGTTCTGCACTGGACGAGCTTTCTCCAGAACAGCGTGAGATTATTGAACTGGCCTTCTACTCTGGTCTGAGCCATAGTGAGATTGCTGCTAAGCTCGGCCAACCCTTAGGAACGGTCAAGACTCGGGTTCGTTTGGGTATGATGAAATTACGTGAGTTGCTTAAACCTGTAATTGAGCAGCAACTCTGAAACTGGTTAGTGCCGAAAATAGTAAAGGGAAGCAAGTTGGTAAGTATGGCAACCATACAGTGTGCCACTATCATCTTCACCTTAGGAAGGGGATACAATTGAAGCACGAGAGGGTCACCGAACAGATTCAAGAGCAGGCTGCGCTCTATGCGCTCGGCGCCCTCAGCCAACATGAGGCATACGCCTTTGAGTCGCATCTACGCGATGGTTGCCAAGTCTGTGAAGACCAACTGCTCGAATTTGAAGGAGTCGTAGGTGATCTTAGCTTCTCTGCGGCTGCAGTTACCCCGCCATCCTATCTGCGCGACAAACTGATAAGCTGTATTGCGCAGGAACAGCCTACCATTGAGAGCAAGCCCGCTGCTAAATCGCCAATCAATACTGTACCTAGAAAATCTTATACCTATCTGCCTTGGGCAATCGCTGCATCTATTGCGCTGCTTGCCTTACTGCCATTGTTAGCCTGGCGACAGATGGCAGAGCAATCTCATACCCAACAACAAGAATTGACACGGCTACAAGGTGAATTGACACAGTTGCAGGATCGTGTAACCGCGCAGGATAAACTGGTAAATCGACTGGAAAAGATCAATGATGCTATGAGTAGCCCAGATGCGCAAATTATCAGTCTAGCTGGTCAGGCGACTGCCTCATCATCTTCAGGAAAGATCTATTGGAATAAACAGAAGAGTGTTTGGGTAGTAACTACTAAACTGCCTCCTATGCCAGCAGGAAAGATCTACCAACTCTGGTTTCTCACCGCTAACAAGAAGATTAGTGCTGGTCTTATTAAAGCCGATCCACAGGGTGATGGCTTTGCCGTTATTGATGTTCCTCGTAATATTGACGATCTAATTGCTGCCGCGATCACATTGGAGCCATCTGGTGGCTCGTCCCAACCGACCTCAGCAGCCTATGTTGTAGGCCGTATCAACTAAAAACAGCTATCTCAACCAAGCCATCGGCCTAGAGAGCTTTCTCTGGATAAAACTCTTTATACTCTAGGTATCTATCGTAGAAGATATCGCTTACTGCATCCATTCCCAAACCCATACGACGTGCTTCCTGAGCCAACTCAGCAGTGGTGGGAAAGATTTGAGTGATCGCCTCTGCACTCAATGTGATAGGAAAACCATAGGCATCGTATTCGGCTTTGTGGAGCGCAAACGCAGCCGTGTCACCACGCCAATGTATTACCACACGGTAGGGGCTCTGGTAGTCACTACTCCAGTCCTTGATCCCCTCATTATGCTCGGCACAGCATAACACCAGTGCCGGCATCGTGTTGGTATTTAATATACAGTTGCATCTGAATTTCACATACACACCCAATATCCCTCAAC
>JBFLVQ010000002.1:0-48817 GCA_040758525.1 Acidobacteriota bacterium | reverse complement strand
TATATATAGTTTAGTTATCGTCTTATTAATTATAAATGTGCGGTTCTACTCCAACTAATACTTTGGAGGACACAATGAGAAAGATCTGCACAATTTTCTTGCTTACGCTTGCGCTACTGGCATTTGTATCAAGAAGTTGGGCTGCTGATTATAGTGAAAATGTGGAAGGCAAAGCGGTCAAGAAGGTAGCACCTATCTACCCGCCATTGGCCAAAGTCAGACGTATTCAGGGCAAAGTGAATATCGGTGTACAGGTAAATAGTGAAGGCAAAGTTATTGAGGTAGAGTTTCTGGAAGGAAATGTCCTCTTCAAACCAGCCTCTCTAGAAGCCGCCAGACAATGGGTATTCTCCCAATCTTCCAGTGGCATGACGGGTCATATTGTCTTTAAGTTCTATCTAGACAAAGAGTGAAGTAACAGGAGCAATTATGAAATGGCAGAACTTCACATTGAAACAACGCACATTCAGCGGCATTGCCATTATTGGTCTATTGCTGCTAGGTATAGGGATAATTACCTCTTATGGTATGTGGCAAGCGCAGACCGCTTATCAACAAGCTACCACTACTGAATACCATCAAGCAGTCACTATTTTGGAAGTACAACTGGCCGCCGCCAAGCAGCAGGCTTTTCTCACTAAAGCGATTTTATTAGGTACCAAGGCCGATAGTGAGCAATACCAAAAAGTAGATGTAGAGATGACAGATAAGATTAGCGAACTAGATCGTCTGCTCCGTGGCGGCGAGATTAATACGGAAAAATTGAAGAATAATATTGAGACTTTTCGACAACTATCTGCCCAAGCTAATAGAGAGATCGATAAAGGACAGGCAGAAGCAGCAATTAAAATTCTCTTGGATGATCTTGATAGAGTAAGCCAAGAACAGACAGAGATATTAAAACTTTTATCTAAACAAGCTATTAATAAAGCCAATTTTAATATCACTCAAGCGCAACAAGTAGCCAGCAGTACTACTAGTCAGGTCTACATTTTAATAGTCTTTGCCTTGATAGCAGCTATTGTGGTAGGAATACTGATAGTTTATACCGTCACCAACCCATTAAAAAAGACTGTATATTTGACGCAGGCACTGGCAGAAGGAAATCTCAATATTTCATTAGCGCGTAGCCAAGAGAAGACTGAAATAGGAGATCTACTACGTGCATTTCATAGCTTAGTAGCCGGCTTACAAGAATTGACCATCTCGATAGAACAGATTGCTGAAGGTGATCTGGGATTAATAGTAAAACCGCGTAGTGGCAATGATACATTGGCAGTCGCACTAGCAGGAATGGTGCGCTCACTATATGGCATTGTGGCAAAGGTACGCGCTAGTTCTGAAAGAATAAAGACTATTTCAATGGAGCTAGCCGATTCTGGTCAGCAGTTAGAGCATGATAGTGAGAGTATGGTTGGGGTTGTACAAAATATGGCGGTAGCTTTGGAAGAGCTATCGATGAATATCTCCTCGATCGCTAAAAATATGGAATCACAATCAAGCAGTATCACAGAAACAACTGCAACCATGCAGCAAATGGCCACACGTATGCAACAGATATCCCATAGTACTCAAGCATTATCTCAACTCGCCGATACTGCGCGCGATGTGGTAAAAGATGGCCAACAGGCAGTAGAACATGCTGCTAGTGGTATTAAACAGATTAATAGTTCCATTGTTACAACTGCACAGACTGTACATGGACTAGGAGAACATGCTGTTGCAATAGGCCGTATTCTAGAAGTAATCAACCATATCTCTGATCAGACAAATCTGCTAGCCCTTAATGCTGCCATAGAAGCAGCTCGTGCTGGCGCACATGGATTAGGGTTTGGTGTGGTAGCTGAAGAAGTACGCAAACTATCGGAACGGACTGCACAGTCGGCTGATGAGATAGCAAAATTAATTGGTGATGTACAAAAGGGTGTGAAACTGGCTAGCGCCCAAATGGAGCGCTCCACCGAATTAGTAATGGAGGGATTAAATCAGTCTGACAAGGTAGTCCATGCTCTCAGTCAAATAGATGTAGTAGTAGGCAATGTTGCTTTGACAACCAAAGATATTGCCACTGTTATTATAGAGCAGTCAGCCAGCACCGAGCAGGTACTACAAGCCATTCAGCATCTAAATCTTATTACTCAAGAGATACAAGCAGCCAGCGAAGAGCAGGCTGCTTCTACCAAAGAACTTGTGCAAGCAACCCAGGATATGAGAATGGCAGCAGAGCGCAATGCCAAGCTATCCGAACAACTAGCTTTAACAGGAAAAACTGTCTTAACAGAATCTAAACACCAAGAAGCGGCAGTGGGAGTATTCCGTCTCACTAATGATAGTTTTAGCCGCGCTGAGATGAATATGTTACTAGGATCAGAGCTTCAAGTTGAAGAACAGATACAGACTTTACAATAGGGCAAGCCATCCACTTGCCCTGACCTGACAGATAGGGGGGATTATGAAGTCTTTACATCGTTTAGCAATTTGCGCAATTTTGCTAGCTCTATTTGTGCATTTAGCAGCCATTTTAGTTTTGGCACAATCACAAGCTACTGTCTCAAACTTGAAAGGGGTCATTAAGGATGAAAGCGGTCAAGCAATTCAGGGAGCTAATGTCTTACTTAAGAATGCACAGAGAAATTTTGAACGTACGACCAGCACCGATGAAAAAGGTACTTTTAAGTTTCTTTCAATCCCTCCAGGCACATATCAGCTAATGGTAACTGCCAATGGTTTTACTAGCCTGATAAACAGTGATGTAATACTTACATTGGGACAGGATGGAGAACTTAATCTGATATTAAAAGCAGCATCATCAGATTCAATTTTGCAGGATGAATCTACTGATGCGCTAGAGTCTATTGAGGTAATAGAGATCTCTAAGACTGCCGTAACCCAGAATATAGATTCTCTTAGGATTGAAAACCTCCCGATCAATGGGCGTAACTTCCTCAACTTTACTCTTACCAACTCTCAAGTGAATCGAGATAATTCAGCATTAATAGGCTCAGCGCCTAATACTGGTCTTAATTTCAATGGTCAAGCAGCGCGTTCCAATCTTGTCCAGATTGATGGCGCCGATAATATAGATAATTCCATCAATGCTGCTCGTGCGACGATATCCCAAGAAGCTGTACAGGAGTTTCAGGTAATCATCAATAGCTTTAGTGCGCAATTTGGACGTACGGCTGGTGGTGTTGTTAATATCGTAACCAAATCAGGAACCAATGATTTTCATGGCAATGTCTTTGGCTTTATCCGTCATCGTTCCATTCAAGCTCGTAATGCGCTGGCTTTTCAGCCGGATGGTTCTCAAGAAAAACCTGCTTTTACCCGAGGTCAATACGGATTCACCTTGGGCGGACCAATTAAAAAGGATAAGACATTCTTCTTCTTGTCTCTGGAACAGACGCGTCGGCAAGAATCAGGATTTTCCACAATTGGTTTAGATGCAACTAGTTTTGATTTAACGTCTGCACAACGCGCTTACATTGCCGCAAATGCTGATAATTTGTCGGGACAGATCTATTCCCAACTTGCTACTTCAGGCGCTGGAGTAGCTAAAACCGGTATCGATCCGATCACAGGCCGGCCAATATTCTTCTCTAGTCTTTCTGCTTTTGGTCTGACAGTTCCGATACCTGCTCCTTTTCGAGTTCTTTCCAATGTAGAGAATATTTATCCCATCAGGGAAAAGTTTAGCTTTTATTCTGCCAGACTAGATCAACAATTGACGGCTAACACCAATCTGGTGTTACGCTATAACTTCACGCCCATAACAACCACGGGAATACAATCGACTTCACAGAATCAGCAGATATTGGGCCTTAATGATGTATCGCGCACCGGTACAGCTAACTCTCGTGATACTACCCTCATTGTTCAACTAGTACAGGCACTGGATAGTAATAAAATTAACGAATTCCTTTTCAACTTTGGACGGCGTGGCACTTCATTTACCTCTACACCAAATGTTGCACTCAATATTGCTGGTACTGCCTTTTTCGGTAGTGATCCGCTTTCACCAGTTGATCGAATAGAAAAGCGATATCAATTTAAGGACAACTTCACGTTTGCAAGAAACAGTCATACATTCGATTTTGGCGCAGATATTAATATTGTTCGACTATCACCAGTGCGTGCCGAACCTTTCTTTGCCGGCAGATTCGATTTTGGTGAATTTGATCTCAGCCTTACTAATCCATTATTTGCAAACTCTCCACCATTAACGCCAGTTCAGGCATATGGCTTGGGAATCCCACAGGTCTATATTCAGTCTTTTGGCCGTTCAGTATCCAAAGTGATCAATAAAACATTTGGATTTTACCTTCAGGATAGCTGGAGGCTACGTCCTAATATTACGATCAATTATGGATTACGTTATGATGTGGAATTAACTCCAACCTACCAACCTGTGGGAATTACTACCGATCAACTCTCTTTATCTGCAGAACAGATTGATGCGGCAGAAAAGTTTCTCAATGTTATGCAAGGGATTCCCCGAGATAAAAATAATTTTGCCCCTCGCTTGGCAATAGCTTGGTCACCTGATAGCGATAGAAAAACGGTTATACGCGCTGCTTATGGGATCTTTTTTGATCACCCCCCATTATTCTTTGCCTTCCTTTCGGATGTCATTGATGGAGTACAATCACCACAATTTATTGCTGTAGGGGGGCTGCCATTACCCAATCAACCGCTCAATGCCTCACAGATATTCCAAGGTACACTGCTAGCAGGAGTAACCCCAGGACTGGATCGCAATTCCCTTTACTTGAGAGATCAACTAAGGTTCGATCCTCGCGCACCATTTCCTGGTTATGGTTCTATCTTGCCTACTACCTTACCGATCAGTCGTGATTTTGTCTATGGCTATACTAATCAGATTAACTTCTCCATTGAACGTGAGCTACGCAAGGATCTGACTATTAGCGCTACTTATCTATTCACAGGGGGACGGAAACTGCCACGTACGCGGGATCTAAATGCTCCCAATACAAAGCTAGTAGCAGCTACTGGCGGGCTCACCGGCAGCGCACTGCCAAATAATTTCTTTCGCCCTTCCGGTCCCAACCCGCTCTTTATCAAGACGGACAGACCTATTCCATTTGGAACGGTAACGGCACTAGAATCTAGCGCTAGTTCTATCTATCACGCCTTCTCACTAAATTTGACCAAACGATTCTCAAACAATTTCCAGACCCTGGTAAGCTATACTTTTAGTAAGACCATTGACTACATGACAGAGTTTATTACCCCGCAAGACAACTTCTCGCCTGGCAATGATCGTGGCCTATCCGATCTAGATCAGCGTCATCGTCTGGTATTGAGCGCGGTGATTAAAAGCCCTTACAAGCAGTCAAACACCGGCATTAAAAGACTGCTAGCCGATTTCATAATCTCGCCCATTGTTGAAATTTCATCCGGTCGCCCCTTTAATATACTTTCTGGGGTTGATACTAATTTCGATTTCTCATCTACAGATCGGCCTAATCTAGATGTAAGTACGGGTCGCCTATTACTGCCAGCGCTAGGAGAGACAGGAACATTAGGTCGTAATGCCGGACTCACGCCCGGATACACCTCAATAGATTTACGATTGGCGCGCACACTAGCAATGGGAGAAAGGTTGAAACTCAGTTTTATTGGTGAAGTATTCAACCTCTTCAATCGTGTCAATGTCTCTGCAGTAAACAGTAACTTCCGTTTTACTAAATTCTCTGATGGAGCTTACCGAAGCACTGCCACCGCAGTCTTTGATCCACGACAATTCCAGTTTGCTGTGAAGCTAGCATTTTAACAGCACTGATGTTAAGTTAGGCTATTCGCCTAATTTAACATCTCCCCAACGCATTACCATTGCGCCTGCACTAGAGACCGAACCTACTGTGTAGAGCATTACCAGGTCACCTTTGTTGATCTTTCTCTCTTTTACCGCATGGTAGAGATTAACGGCTGGCAAGACTGGTCCTACATTGGCATATAATGGATAGGTACTGATGGTACGTTCTGGATCAACATCAAGCGCGCGTGCACAGAAACGCGCATACCAAGGCAGTGGGGTATTAAAGACAAAGAAATCGATATCTTTCAGGGTAACTCCAGCTTTTTTTGCTGCTGCCTGACAACATTTCTGCACAGAATCTTGACCATTCTCTCTTAGACGCTTACTGGTGTTTTTGCTTGCTCCCATTCTTATACAAGGCTCGCCATTGGCATCCTTAGCCAGTTCATAATAGAAAGTTCCACAAGTATCGGCAGTATTAATGCTCTTTACCCCTAATATACCTTCGCCAGCATTAAGTCTGCTAATTACAAAAGCACCGGCACCATCACCAAGGAACCAAGAGAGAGAATCGCTCTCTTCTGCATATAAGGAATAAGAACAGGAAACAACTACTAAAACATTACGATACTGCTCTGCTTTCACAAGTGCGGCAGCAGTGTGCAAAGCCTGTAGAACACTGGAACAGGTTGACTCAAGATTCCAAGCCGTGCCTTGAAATTCCAGTTCATTACAGAGGAAAGCGGCATTACCTGGGCCTATCTGTGCTGGTAGAAAAGAGCAACAGATCATAAGATCTATATCACCAGGAGACATCTTGAGGGCTGCCAATGCACTACGCGCAGCACGACTCTCCAGCATTAATGCGGTTTCGCCATTAGCAAGTATACGCCGTTCAATTGTGCCACGAAATGGATCGGCAAGAAAGGGCTGCATCTCTTCATCAAAGAGAAGAGTCTTCGAACTAGGTTCAATGGGAGAGAAAGTTCGTGCCAGGGTTTTCTCTTCTGCCATTGCCACTAACTGAGGATATTTTTGCCGCCAATAATCATTGGTCCGTATGTTACTAGGCAAAGCTATTGCAAAAGCGCTAATACCGATGGGGCTAAGAGACATATTACTCGCTCCTTAATTATATTTATTGATCCGAACTATTTTCCACCTGTGCGTATGAGGTCTTGAGCCACGAAGTGACGGTAGATCTTTAGCGCAGGGCGTATTTCGCCGCTGTGCGGCTTAAGATCTCATACGCACAGGTGGACTATTTTCCTGTTAATCCTTGCGCTATCAAACTACTAACCCGCCGACCAAAAGGAGGCGGTATACTTGCGTCCATTTCTACATCAACAACAAATGGACCTGTTGCTGCCATTGCCATTCTTAGCGCCTGATCCAGCTCCGTTTCCCTTGTCACCTTGATACCATTTGCACCCATTGAGCGAGCAAACTGGACAAAATCGGTATGGGGAATGTGCACATCTAGATTATTGTAGCCCTGGCAACGCATGCCATGTTCAATCATTCCATAACAAGAGTCATTGAGTACAATCCAAACCACTGGCAAACGGTAATGCACAGCAGTATTAATCTCATTGTTCATAAGCATGGCACCATCTCCTACGATGGCGACGGCTTTACTATTACGTGCCAGTGCTGCGCCTAATACTCCTGTAACTGCATGTCCCATAGAACCAAACCCAGTACTGACTCGATATCGATTGGGGGCAGAAAAACGCAGCGCATTGGTCCCCCAAGCGAATGCATTGCCAGCCTCTGTCATTACTATTGCATCGCTATTATCGACTATTATTCTTTGTATCGCATCCATTAGCACATCCGGACAGACCGGGCCATTATCTTTCAGTTCTACCTCATTGATGTCTGGTTTCGGCAGTTCTAGAGAATGGTTTGGGACTCTTCTCTCTGGCAGTAATTTAATAAGTTTGATAACAAACTCTTCCACATCTGATTGTATGGCAAAAGTAGGCGCAGAAGGGTAAGCAGAACAGGGCACAGTAGGATCAATATCAATATGAATAAAACCCTTTTCTGGCACCATATCTGGATTCCAAAAGGAAGTGAATTCACCTAACCGGCTGCCCAGTACAAGTGTACGTAAGGGGCGAAACTCTTTCATGTAGGCGAGTACTGAATCATGTCCACCGAAGCCAGTAACACCTACAAATTGCTGATGCTCTTCAGGAAAAATACCTTTGCCGCGCGGCGAACACATCACCGCAGCACCAGTTCTTTCTGCCAAATGGCGTATGGAGCTGGCTGCAGATCGGGCGCCAAATCCCAACCAGATCGCAAAAGGTCCTTCACTGAGTAGTTGTTTGCATTTAGTTATACTCTCTTCATTTGGTTCAAGCGAGAGAGGTCGTTGATAGCATACTGGTAATGAGTTATTGCTAGGACTGGTCTGTACTGTTGTTGGCACACTTATGTGGGCAATGAAACCGCTTGGACGCGCTAAGCCTTGCATTAGATTCATTGCCACAACTGGTAGATCATTAGGACTTTCAATACGAGCAGCATAGTGAAACAATGGACCAGCCGAGAAAAAATCATCACCCATTGTGTTGGTGCCGGTCTCTTGAAAAGACCAACGGCCACGCTGCGAATTAGCAGTAGAAGCAGACAGGAAGATAAGCTTTGCGCCTTCCCAGCGCGCAGCAAAAAGACCAGTAATGGCATTAGTAATACCTGGTCCAGTGGTAGAGATTACGGCTGCCGGTCGTCCACAGGCAAAATAGTATTCAGTTGCTGCAAAGGCCGCGCCGCTTTCATGGCGATAATGCAATAATTTTATCAGGCTTTGCTGGAAAGCATCCCAAAGGCCAGCTACGGCTCCTCCTGATAACCCCATAGCTATCCTGACGCCCAAGTTGTAAAGTGTCTGCACTAGAACTTCCGCGACAGAATAATGGTAACAACTTTCCTTATAACTATCATCGTCGAGCGTTAATCTATGGTAAGAAGAGTCAATTACTAAATCCTTAACCATGAATCCCCCTGTTATACGTTATGCTTGGAAAATCCTTAGATTTACTCTTCTGAGGCGAGTGTAGGTTGGCGTGATAATTCTCATTCTCGTTATAAAGATGCTAACAATAGTTTCAAAGAGCATATTGATCTTACTCACATAACCAATGGTTATTGGTCTGTGCGATCTTTATATCCTTGTACTTCCAAAGTCGGTGAGCCGGCTGCTTTCTCTGCCCCTCATTCAAGACTAGTGAAACTACCAAACAAAAGAGTCAGCAGCAGAAATATAATCGGTTTACTTTTCCTCTTTGTTGCTTGTTCTTATCGCTGGCAGCCGGAGAATAATTACATAATTTTTTATTAATTGCTATGGTGATATTTATGGCGGTATTATTGCGGAGGTGATATTGCGGATCTTAATTGAACTAGTCTGACAGTAAGCTAGTCTGACTTTATCAATTACAATGGCGATGGCAATATTTACATGGGAAAATACTATGCTAGTATTTAGTGTCATCCTGGCCCCCTTTGAGAATGCGATTGCCTGGCCAAGCGTGATATTATCAGTGTAGCATTGAAAAACCTTGAAAAATGTTACTACGATCAATAAAGTCGGGGGAAATATTGTATTGCATGGTAAGCCCAGTAAATTTAATATGTATTGGTAACCTTTCATTTCAGCTTCAGATATCTCTTAATTTAGGAACTGAAAGATAACCATGGACTACATTGACCAGATCAATTACATGATCCAATCGATATCATTGCCATTACTGGTACCCGCAGAAGCTTTTTACCTTTTTGGCCAGCCTAGACCTATTCCTGATGTCCATTTCATAATTGCACAATTGCCAACTAGGCTAATGGAACAGGTAAATTTAGAAGCTAGCGTGATACATAAAAAGCGTAATGGACTAAGTGTATTTCATCTTCCCCTGATGAAAAAAGGCTATTTATTACTAAAAATCCAGGATCAGAAAATTATCGAAATAGATCTAATGTTGCCTCAGTTTTAGAGAAACTGGGGCAATCAAAATAAGCAGTGGTTTAGATCATAGGGTAGTCATCCCTCTACCATTAGCTAGGGGCAAGCTTCGCTTTCATGCCAACACAAAGGGCTTTCCCTAATGCGACAAGAAAAAGGTTCTCAACGGCGCAAACAGACTAACCATAAGCTCGACACAACAGATAGTGGCCATTGCCGCTTACACTGTCATTATTAGTATTTATATGATCAGCTTAGGTAAGAATAAATTTAAAGATACCGAGCGATTTACGGTATTGCGCCATTTAGGGTCAGGAGCTTTTGGAACAGTCTATGAAGTTCTCGATAATAAGTGGGAGATCTCTGTCGCATTGAAGGTATTATGCTCTTATGGGCCATTATCCCTATACCGATTCAAACAAGAGTTTCGTAACCTCGCTAATGTTACTCATCCTAATCTAGTAACTCTTTATGAACTTATTGCTGATGGCGAACAGTGCTATTTTACTATGGAGTTGGTACAAGGCAGCAACTTCCTTCAATATATACGTGGCGATGGTTATCTTTTACAAAAACAGCCTACCGCCAGCCTACCAGATCTAGCCTGTCTACGCGCGGCTTTGTCGCAACTAGTGGAAGGAATTTATATACTACATAAAGCTGGTAAGTTGCATCGCGATATTAAACCTTCCAATGTACTGGTCTCCAATGATGGGCGTGTGGTGATACTCGATTTTGGTATGGTTACCGAGCTTGTCCCACAAGAGTCTGATGATCCACTCGATGAAAGTATCGATTTCCTAGGTACACCCAAGTATATGTCACCCGAACAAGGCGCCGGATTTCAAGTCACAGAGGCGAGTGATTGGTATAGTGTAGGAATAATGCTTTATGAAGCTCTTACTGGCATTCCCCCTTTTAATGGCTCTTTGTTGGATATCGCAAGAAAAAAACAGTATGAGGGAGTTTTGCCGCCTAATAAATTAGTGTCTAACGTGCCAACCGATTTGAATGATCTATGTTTAGACCTATTACAACCAAATCCCCAAAACCGGCCATCGGGTGAAGAGATACTACAGCGACTACAATATATTCCTATTAATCTATCGATCGCCAGACCATTTGAGATTAAGGATAATACCATACCTTTTATTGGTCGAGAGCGGCATCTGAATGTACTAAAGCAAGCATTAAAGAGCACACAATCTGGCAAAGTAACAATAGTGCATGTGCAAGGCAGTGCTGGTATGGGCAAGAGCACACTAGTAAACCGTTTTCTTGAAGAGTTAGCAGAGAAGAAAGATATTGTAGTCTTAGCCAGTCACTGTTATGAACAAGAGTCTCTGCCATACAAAATATTGGATGGTTTGGTCGATTCTCTTAGCCAATACTTGAGACGCATAGATCCGGCAGAGACTCAACTTCTACCACTAAATAGTCTGGCCGTACTTACACATATATTTCCCTCCTTGTGTCAACTACAAGCATTCAATCCAATCATCAGAGAAAAGATCGATGTAACCAATCCCTATCAATTGAAACAATACTTCTTTTCTGCTTTACGAAATCTGGTAGAACAGTTGGCTAAACAGAAATTACTGATCCTATTTATTGATGATCTACAATGGGGAGACTATGATAGTATCGTTTGGCTGACGGATCTGCTCAATTCCAAGACATCTCCAGCATTGATGTTAATCTGCAGTTATCGTAAAGAGGAGATATTAGATCGACCATTCTTAAGAGCAGCGCTTCCCTTCCGAGAAAATAATGGACTATCAATAGAATTTTACGAGTTAATTGTCGAAAGACTGCTACCACCGGAAGCACGTGAATTGGCATTAATACTACTTGGCAAAGACTATCCAGCCAATACCACTTGTGCTGAAATGGTAGTTCGGGAAACACAGGGAAATCCCTTCTTCATTAATCAGCTTGTGCAATATTTGCAGACCAATGCAGTATTCTGTCCAGATCAAGAGACGGATAGGGTAGCTTTAGCTACCTTAGATACCGTTATTCAGGCTCGTATTAATAGCTTGCCAGAACAAGCGCAACGCTTGTTAGAGATTCTTGCTATTGCTGGACAGCCTTTAGAATGGAATCTGGCACGAGAATCTGCCCAACTTGACAACAATGCTTTTAGAATGATATCGCTACTTAAAGTAGCACAACTTATCTCACCAACCAGAGCCGGTGAGAAGGAACAACTAGAGATCTCGCATAAACGCATTCGTGATGCAGTGCTTGCCAATCTTCACCCAGATACAATAAGAGCCCATTATAATAATCTTGCTATGGCAGCAGAAGGTTGTAACAGCCTAGCAAAAGAAAGATTGATGATCTATTTTCGTGGTGCTGGTAATTATGAAAAGGCAGCAAAGTATGCCATTGTTGCCGCCAAGCTAGCCGAGGAAAGACTGGCTTTTGATCATGCTGCGCTGCTCTATCGCTTGTCTATTCAATTGCAATTGATGAACAGCAGCGTAGAGTTAAAAGAGCTAAAAATAAGACTCGGCGATATGTTAACAAATGCTGGTCGTGGCGCTGAAGCAGCACAAGCCTACTTAGATGCCGCCCAAGACTCAACCCTATTTGAAGAACTGGAGTTGCGTAGACGAGCTGCAGAGCAGTTGTTCTTAAGCGGCCATAATGATAAAGGGCGAGAGGCGCTTTATGGTGTACTAAAAGACTTAAAGATCAGATGGGTTAAAAAATCTTGGTTTACCCTACTACTGCTTATGGCAAGACAGCTCTATTTGCGATTACGAGGAATAGATTTCAAAGAGTGTAATGAAAGTCTTATTGATGATGAAAAACTTATTAAACTGGATGCCTATTATGTGATAGCCAAGGGGCTGGCCATGGTTGACACCTTAGTTAGCGCTGAGTTCCAAACCCGCCACATAATATTGGCCTTAAAGATTGGCGAGCCATATAGAATTCTTCGCGCCCTTACGATAGAAATTACCCATAGCGCAACCGGGGGAGGGCGTACTCATACTCGTACAGAAAACCTTATTCAAATAACAAAGCAACTTGCCAATCGCATCGAGACACCTGCGGCGTTGGCATTAGCAGTTCTCTCGGAAGGTTTTGCGGCTTGGTTAGAAGGACGCTGGAAAAGTGCCCAGCAAATGATTAATTCTGCTGAAGTCTTTTTACGTAAACATTGCAACGGATTTACCTGGGAGATTAATAATGCCAATATCTTTCTATTGCGTTCAATGTACTATTTAGGTGAACTGAATAAACTGTTTGATCACTTGCCGCTAGTGCTTAATGATGCTCGTAAATGTGGCAATATATATACTCTCACTAACTTAAGTACGAGAGTTCTCTATATACTGTTTTTAGCTAAAGATCGCGCCGGACAGGCACGCTCCGAAGTAATACAGGCGATCAAGCGTTGGTCGCCGACAGAATTTACTGCACAACACTATTTTGCTTTAGTAGCACAAATTGAGATCGGGCTTTATGCCAATCAGGAACAAGAGGCTTGGAGATTGCTTAAAGAACAATGGTCAACGCTAAAGCGATCTTTCCTTTTACATACACAGTTCCTGTTTATTGAAATTCTGCATCTACAAGCTTATCTTGCTTGTGCGATGGCCAAACATGGTAATCAAGACTATTTCCTTAAGATTGCTGAAGCGAATGCCGCTGCGATTGAAAAGGAGCAGATGCCCTGGGGTACAGCTTTAGCAACAATGATTAAAGCATCTGCTGCTGCCACACGAAGAGACAGAGTTGAAGCAATAAGGCTAGCAACGATCGCAGAAGCTAGTTTTCAGAGCGCAGATATGGCCCTTTATGCTGCTGCTGCTTGTTTACGCCGTGGACAACTATTAGGGGGAGAGGAAGGAAAACTACTAATTGAAAAGGCAAAAAATTGGATTAAAGATCAAAGTATTAATAATCCGGAGCGTATGCTCAATCTGCTCAGTCCTGGTGATTGGTTTTCTTAATGGCAAAAAGTCTTTTTAAATATCGCTTGGGGAGAGATTCTATGAGAACTAAATATATTTTATCAACTGTTGCCGCGAGAACCGATATTGGATTAGTTCGCAATAATAATGAGGATAATTTCCTGTTAAGTGATTTGAATGCTAACCTGATTCTAGAGAGCCCCTGTAGCCTGGAACGGTCTCCCAATGAGAATCAGCTACTTTTTATTGTTTCAGATGGAATGGGTGGTTACCAAAACGGGGAACTAGCCAGCAAACTCACAATCAGAGCAATACAAGCAGAATTGATTCAGCTTTCGCAAACTTCCAATCCCACCACACGCCTACAGAAGGCAATAGAAGAGGCTAATCGTATTGTTTGGGAGAAGAGTCAAACCTATACACAGCTACATATGGGGGCAACCGCCACGGTACTATTAATTGAAGGGGATAATGCCTACATTGCGGAAGTAGGCGATTCCCGCGCCTATATCATTCGGGGTAGAAGAATAAAGCAACTTACTAAGGATCAAACTGCCAGCCAGCTTTGTGTTGACTCTGGCCTGCTCACCCCAGAAGAAGCCATTTCTGATGTTAATCGGCATATTCTCTTACAGGCAGTGGGCAGTCAGGAACTACTGCAGGTGCCTTTAACATCTATTCAACTTAAATATGGCGACATCTTTCTGCTCTGTAGCGATGGTCTTTTCAGTAAGCTAAGAACTGATGAAATGAAAAATATTATACGTCAATGTAATAGTCTTGATGCTGCGGCAACATCCTTAATTGAAAAGGCCAAACAGTATGGCGGAGAAGATAATATTACCGTTCTACTAGTTAAGTTTGAAGGTAATGCTCTGGAGATCAACAAACGCGATGAACCGATCACCAATAAAGTAAGAATACTCTCTAGCTTTACGATAAATTAGCTAGCTACATCCAATAATACTAGATATCCTGATCACTGCTGCATAATGCCCCACAAAGGCATAAGTCCGTGCGTGTTTGCCCCAGAGAAATTTTATTCTTAACCTAAAATATCTGCCTGACAGCACGCTTTTTTGAGTGCTAATTATTGTTAAAGCGGTGACTAGAAAACTGACCTAATTATCCAAGCCCCTATAGAGCAAATACTTATTACGATTGTTACCTAAGGAAAAGATCGGGGAAAACCGATTTGTAGGCTTGTTTAGGATGGACTTGGCGGCTTGGCACAGTCCTCGCATTGTGATGGTTTCACTAACACAGTGTGAGGAGATCTACATGGAAACTCTTACCATAGCCGAACGGTATCAGCCTCCTGCGCTGCCACAAGTAGATACCAAACAACCATTGATCCTCAGTGTTGATGATGATCGTATGTTGCGCCTGTTGATTGCGCGTATCTTAGGTAAGAACAATTATAAAGTTATCACTGCAGAGAGTGGCCAGGAAGCACTAGAGATATTAGAGACACAGATCCCGGATCTAATTCTACTTGATGCCACGATGCCTGGAATGAGCGGTTATGAATTATGCACCAAACTGCAAGAGAACGAGCAGACCGCTTATATACCGGTAATCTTTGTCACGGCTAATGTACAAGAGCAAGATAAGGCTAAAGCCTTTGCCGTTGGCGCTGTCGATTATCTCCCCAAACCTATCGATAATCAGGTACTTTTTGAAAAGATTGAACAGCATCTCAAGACTAAGGCGCGTTGGCAGGAGATTCATAAAGCACAACATACTCCTACTATAGAGAAGGATGAACGTCCTAGTAGAGCCATACGGATATCGGGTTATGGACAATTTCAAAAGTATCTATTAGCACGCCTAGCATTGACACCAGACAAATGGGATAAACTGTTAAGAAGCAGGCCCTCTGAACCTTATGCGCTCTCAACAGACTTTGGCATAACCAATCAAGAGATGGCCCAGCATATCGCTACATTCACAAAATGGCCATATATTCCCAAGATTGATCCTGACAAGCTACTGCTAGGAGTGATACCGATCCCATTCTGCCGTTCTAATCAGGTCTTGGCGATCAGTAATGACAAAGGCAACCTCACTTTCGTCTTAAGTAACGCTTTTGATCTAGAGTTACTTGATATCTTGCCGCGTTTTGCCGGACAGAATCAATCGCCCGAGTTTATGATCACCGAGCCAGAAAATATTGCCGCTATGCTGGCAGGGCGTAAATCAGCAGCTAAAGATGAAGTCACCATTGCTGATATCGAGAAGCAGCTACAGAACCGTTATGACGAAAAAGAGGAGACCATAGATCTATCAGAACAGACCGATGGTCAGGCTGAACCAATCATTTTGTTGGTCAACAAACTGATTGAGACTGCTTATCGTATGGGCGCCTCAGACATACATATAGAGCCAGGCGAAGGCGAGGTTGTGGTCCGTTACCGTATTGATGGAGACCTACATATCGTTAACCATCTGCGCCCCAGTCGGCTTATTAATCCAATTGTGGCACGTATCAAGGTAATGAGTCAGTTAGATATTGCTGAACGCCGTCTGCCACAGGATGGACGTATTATATTCAAGCGCTTTAATCGCAAAAATATTGATGTGGATCTACGTGTTTCAACCGCACCAATGAACTTTGGTGAAAAAGTAGTGATGCGCTTACTCGATAAACAGGGTTCAGTAATGCCGCTCTACAAGCTAGGATTCTCAGAACGCAACCTTAAGCTTTATACAGAAAAGATCGCGATACCCTATGGAATGATTTTACATGTGGGGCCGACCGGCGCCGGCAAATCTATGACCCTCTATGCTGCCATCAATTCACTACAACGGCCGGAATTGAATGTACAGACAATCGAGAATCCGATCGAATACACACTTCCTGGCATTAATCAGTTACAGGTCAATCCTGAGATTGGACTGACCTTTCAACGCGCTTTACGAGCCTATTTACGTCAAGATCCCGATGTGATTTTAGTAGGTGAAATACGAGATCACGAGACCGCCAGTATTGCATTTGAAGCTGCTCTTACCGGTCACCTGCTACTCTCTACACTACATACTAATGATGCCACCTCTACGGTTATTCGTCTGATCGATATGGGAATCGATCCTTACCTGGTTAGCTCTTCGACGGTGCTAATCTGTGCACAGCGATTGTTACGCCGGCTCTGTTCTGATTGTAAACAGCCATATCAACCTAATGAAGAGGAGTGCCGTTATATAGGGGTTGCTGCTAATACCAATATCACTCTATATCGTTCGCATGGCTGTTCAACCTGTAACAATATTGGTTACAAAGGACGTGTAGGCATACATGAAGTGTTGGCAGTAAATGATACATTGCGTGCTGCGATCAATCGCAAAGGAATAACTGCTGAGGTACTCAAGCGCCTGGCGGTAGAAGAATGCGGCCTCACAACCCTCTATTGGGATACGATGGAGAAGGTACGTGATGGTATCACTTCATTGGAAGAGGCGTTTGCTAAGATCCGCAAAGATGAATTCGATTCGCGCCCTGAATGGATGTTTGAGGAATTAGGATTAAAGCGTCCTGACAGTCGCGAGAAACCACTCTTCTGATTTGCCCTCTTTATTTGAGGCGCGAATCACTATTTTCTGGAGGATTAGTAAAATGGTTATGAATGTGGCAATGCTACAAGACAATCGTGCGCTGGTAAAACTGACCAAGCGTGAATGTGAGATACTCTCCTTTATCGCTCAGGGCGATACCAGCCGAGAGATTGGCGAAAAACTTACTATTAGCCGCAAGACGGTTGATGCCCATAGGGAGAACATTAAACGTAAACTAGGCGCAAACAGTATTGCAGAGTTGGTACAATACGCGATTGCATTGGGCTTGTTGAAACCACAGTGGCCAGCGTGACGATGGCATAGTTGCCGCTAAGCCAGGGCGGTTTTTGTTAAGGAGATAATACTATGCCCAGTATCTTTCGCGGCAGTTTCAACTATCTCAAACATCGTCTGTTACCGGTGGTTGTTCTGGTACCACTGGCAGTTGGTTGGTTGATCCTGTTAGCTCAGCGTATAGAGTTCTACAATGCCATGTTTGGCGTGGCATTGTGTGTATTGTCAACGGCAGTGATTTTGATCATCACTATCTGGCATAGTACTGAACAACCAGAAAAAACCGAGCCGGCAAGGCAAGCAGCCACTGCAGAGCTAAGCGATTGGGAAAAGCAGTATCGCCTGGTGTTTGAGAATACTCCTTGTCCAGTATTTATCTATAACGTCAATTCGTTCGCATTTCTTGCTGTTAACCAAGCTGCTGTGAAACAGTATGGTTATTCTCAGGAAGAGTTTCTCTCAATGACAATTAAGGATCTCTCTCTTCCTGACGAGATTCCCTCTCTCCTCAATGCACATGATAATGGCAAGATAAGCTGCTCACAAACGAGTGTATATCAACACCGCCGCAAAGATGCCTCCATCATATTAGTGGAGATATCGTTTCATACCATGATCTTTAACGGACAACTGGCCAGACTCGCGCTAGTTAACGATATTACCAAACACAAAGAGGTGGAGAACGCGCTACGTAAGAGCGCAGAGCGATACTACACGGTTACAGAAACGGCTGCCGATGCCATTGTCACGATCACTAAGGATGGCAAAATACTATTTGTTAACCTCGCGGCTGAACGTATATTCGGTTACAAAGTCGAGCAGTTGCTGGGCAATAACCTGGCAATGCTGATACCACAATATCCAGGCTATCTCTATCAAACCAACTTAAGCCATCTAAATGGGCAGAGTGTTGAATTACCAGCACGACGCTATGATGGCGAAGAGATTCAGGTGGAAATCTCTTTCAGTGTATTTGTCAAGAATGACAAGAGCTATTTTACTAGTGTGATACGAGATATTACTGGACGCAAATTGATCGAGAAACAGTTACAAGCTAAACAGGCTGCCGAGGCGGTGCAGCAGACCCAAACCGAGTTCCTTACCAATATGAGTCATGAGATCCGCACACCCCTGAATGGTATCATAGGTATGACGGAACTCGCGCTTAAAACAGAACTCTCGCCTCATCAGCGTGAATATCTAACAATGGTGAAGTCTTCTGCTAATGCGCTATTGTACCTACTCAATGATATTCTAGACTTCTCTAAGATCGATGCGGGCCGGTTACAACTTGATGCGGTTGCTTTCAGTCTACGTGAAAGCTTGGGCAATACCCTCAAAATACTGGCAATGGATGCTCATGAGAAGGGCCTAGAACTCAACTATCGTATCACCCTAGATGTTCCTGATATGCTTATAGGCGATCCAGGGCGCTTAAACCAGATTGTAGTAAATTTAATTGGCAATGCTATCAAGTTTACTACACATGGCGAAGTGAACATACAGGTCAAGCGTGTTGCAGAAAGCGCAAGCGAGCTTACACTCTATTTCGAGATCAGTGATACAGGGATTGGCATACCAGTAGATAAACAGCAATTGATCTTCGATGCCTTTGTACAAGCCGACTCATCCATTACTCGTCAATTTGGCGGCCCCGGTCTAGGGCTGACAATCTCTGCACAGTTGGTTGCCATGATGGGCGGTAGTATAGAACTACGTAGTGAACCAGGTAAAGGCAGTACCTTCCATTTCACAGCACGCTTCCAACCACAAGAAGCGTCTACGCTAACACGATCTACTCAGCAAGCAGCATTGCAGGGAATGCCAGTGCTAATAGTCGATGACAATAGCACAAATCAGCTTTTCCTATCAGAGATGCTAACAAATTGGGGAATGAAGTCCGTAGTGGCCGGCAGTGGTAGTTCGGCATTATCACAATTGCAACTCGCCGTCGAAGCGAATAAGCCTTTTAGTTTAGTGTTGCTTGATGCCTTGATGCCACAAATGGATGGTTTCATTGTTGCTGAACAGATTCGTAAGGAGTCGAAACTATCCAATACGATCATTATTATGATGCTCTCTTCGCCTGACAAAGCGGCTGAACTGGCACGTTGTCAGCAGTTGAATATCTCTACCTATTTGCGCAAGCCATTAAAAGAGTCGGAACTATTGGAGATGATATTGAGCACACTGAAATTGGCGCCCGTACCAGAGCCAGTGGTCTGTCAACCAGAAGGCGAAACCTTTCCTCCTTGTTCAAAATCTTTGCGTATCTTGCTGGCAGAAGATAACCCTGTCAATCAAGAGTTGGCAAAGGTAATTTTAAAGAATCGCCATCATCAAGTTACTGTAGCTATAAATGGTCATGAAGCATTAGAACTTTGGCGTAAAGAGAAGTTCGATCTAATTCTAATGGATGTGCAGATGCCAGAAATGGATGGTCTGACAGCTACTGCCGCAATTCGTGAGAAAGAGCAGTTGAGTGGTCAGCATATTAAAATTATTGCTATGACTGCTCATGCTATGAAAGGTGCCCGTGAGCGCTGTCTGGCAGCAGGAATGGATGGCTATATTGCTAAACCGATCTTGCCTGAACAGTTGCTTGCCATTGTAGAAGGCTGGGAAGTCTTACCATCAAACTCTCTACCAGAAGCTAAAGAAGATACCACTGATGGAGTCTTCAATATTAATGAGGCACTTGCACGAGTATTAGGAGAGAGAGAACTATTATGTGAAATGGCAGATCTCTTCTTAGAAGATGCTACTGCTTTATTAACAGATATGCGTGATTCCATAGCTGCACAGGATGGTCAACGTCTATCGCGTGCCGCACACCGACTCAAAGGAGCGGCTGGCCATTTTGGCGCTCAGCGTACCTGTGCCGCCGCGCGAGAACTGGAAAAGATCGGCCAAAGTACAGACCTGACCCGTGCCAACCAAGTGTATGCCGATCTGGAAAAAGAGTTGAGCCTCCTTAAACAAGCTCTCAAAGCCATACAATAACGCTGCTAAATTACTACCTCCAATATCAATATAAATAGGAAAGATTATTTGCCATCAAGCGCTCGGTGGCAAATAATCAGTAGTGTATACTCTCTTAGCTGGTAACTCAATCCACAGATAAGATTAGTCGTAAGGTGAGCTTATGAATAGATTATTAGCAATTATCTTTCTCCTGACTATATTTATGAATAGTTCTGCGCAAACTTCGTCATATAAGCTTCCCAGAGAGAGCCTACGTGCTGGTTATTGGCCCGTAGAGAAGAGTCAACCAATTATCGAAAAGACTCAAACCATACGCCTCTCACCAGATCTTACCAATCTGAGCACAGTAGAACGTGCTGCCATTGCCAAACTGCTTGAAGTAGGTATCCTCTTTCAGAATCTATATGAACAACAGCGGCATGCCCAGGCTCTTTCACTATATCGTGAACTTGAGCAGACCGATAAACTACTTGGCTCACCGGCGGCAACACAAAATCTCTTAGCACTCTATCGATTGAATCAAGGGCCGATTGCTATCACACTTGAGAACAAGCGTGAAGCTTTTCTGCCCGCCACTCCCCCTCCTCCTGGTAAGAATGTTTACCCTTGGGGAGTTACCAAAAATGAGATAGATGCTTTTCTTACTGCGCATCCAGATAAACGCGATATCATCTTAGCATCTCGTACAGTTGTACGCCGTGCCAATAGAGAGAGCTTACAACGCGATCTTGCTAAACTACGTCGCTATGCAGTTCTTGATACTCTACACCCTAGATTAAGAAAAGAATTGACAGATCTACTTGCTAAGCCCGATACCAAACAGTTCTATGCTATCCCTTATGCAGTCGCCTATGCTGATGAGCTTATACGCGTATATACACTACTTAATGAAGCTGCCGAGTTAGTGGAGAAGGATGACGAAGAGTTTGCTCGCTATCTAAGAAATCGTAGTCGCGATCTACTATCAAATGATTATGAGTCTGGTGATGCTGCCTGGGTTACTGGCCAATTCAAGAATTTGAATGCACAGATTGGCGCTTATGAAGTCTATGATGATGAACTCTATGGAGTAAAGACCTTCTTCTCTTTTAGTCTTTTAATGTCGCGACCACAAGAGACAACAGCACTGCGTCAGGCGCTAAAAGGACTGCAGACACTCGAAGATCTACTCCCTTATCAACATCATAAGAAGGTAAAAGAGGATATTCCAGTTGGTGTCTATGATGTGATTGCCGACTTTGCTCAAGCCCGTGGTGGCAATACCGCCACGATCCTGCCAAATGAAAGTCTGCTGGCACGTCGTTATGGTCGCATCATTATGTTGCGCGCCAATATAATGCGAAACCCAGATCTATTTTCTGGCTCTTCACGAGTTTGGGAAACGGCGCTAGCATCTGTTCATAAGAATGAATTGTCATCAGATGGCAGTTTCTACCGCACACTTTGGCATGAGATTGGACACTACTTGGGTGTAGATAAAACAAAAGACGAAACCGATCTGGATACAGCATTACAGGAGAATGCCAGTGCGCTAGAAGAGATGAAAGCAGATCTAGTCTCACTCTTTGTTGCCAAAGCTCTACATCAGAGTGGCTATTACACCGCTGACCAACTTCGCGCTGTCTATGCTAGTGGTATTAATCGTGTACTACAGAATAATAAGCCTCGTCGTGATCAGCCTTATAACACCATGCAGCTTATGCAGTGGAACTTCTTTTTAGCAGAGGGACTGTTGAGTTTTGATTCGCAAAATCAAAAACTCGTTATTAATTACCAAAAGTATCATGAAGTTGTCGAAAAGCTACTCGCCAAGGTACTAGAGATCCAATACCAGGGAGATAAATCGGCTTCCGATAAGTTCATTGAACAGTATACAAACTGGGACGAAAATCTGCATGGAGTAATAGCCAAAAATATTCGTAATCAGCAGCAATATCGCTTCCGGTTGTTTAAGTATGCAGCTCTCAATGAGTGAATAATCTAAGCAGAGAAACAGCCACCATAAAGGGTGGCTGTTTTATACATAGACTCAAACCTCTCTAGCAACCCACCATAGCAAGTAGTTTTTGATGTTAAGCCAAAATATCATTGGCTGATAGATCTTTTCTCAATATTGGCTCTTTATAATCTATATATCCCCTAATAAAATGGCAAAACACTATTTAATTGGTGAGGTATTAAAGAATGTCTGACAGTTGGCAAAAAGGTGAATATCTTATTAGTACTGATAAGTCTCTTGTTAATCTTGAAGTTGTGCATGAATTCTTAGCTAAATCCTATTGGGCAACAGGTATTCCCAAAGAGATTGTTAAACACTCGATCAATAATTCTCTGGTATTTGGAGTATATAAACTTAATCAGCAGGTCGGATTTGCTCGTGTAATTACAGATTATGCTACCTTCGCTTATCTTGCGGATGTATTTATTTTAGAGCCATATCGTCAGCAAGGGTTAAGCAAATGGCTGATGCAGGTAATAATTTCTTATAAGCAATTACAAGGATTACGTAGATGGTTACTGGCCACTAAGGATGCGCATGAACTCTATCGAAAATTTGGTTTTCAAAATCTTGCCAATCCTGAAAAAATTATGGAAAGGCTTTTTCCTAATGTATATCTGAAAGCAACCAGCTAATCTGGAGAAGTTAATTCGCTTTGAAGTTTATCAATGTCATCTAATAGCTTAATAAACTTCTTTCCAAAGCCTGTTAACTTATACTCGACATGTGGCGGAATCTCTGGATAGATAATCTTTTCTAAAATACCCCAAGTTGTCATTTTTTTCAGACGTTCATTGAGTACTTTTGTTGTCAGTCCATCTGCTGATCTAACCATTGCACCAGGGCGATAAATCCCTTTACGCACTAGTCCTAAAACCTGCAAGGACCATTTGCATCCAACAATATCTTCTACCATATGGGCAACACTACTATTTTTAGCTAAACGCGGCATTTCTGATTACTTGAATCTCCAAAATTTGTACTAAAAAGTAACTATCGTACCGTTTTGTGCTTACTTGATAAAAATCTTAAACCTGACAACATAAGCATATCCCAATCAGGGATGAAAAGTATATCTTGGGAGGTATTATGAGATCTAAAGCTGTTTTCTATCATGCGGGATGTGCTATCTGTGTTGATGCGGAGAGGAATATTCTTTCTGCACTAGATAGCACAAAGTATGATATAGAAGTTGTACACTTAGGCGAAGTAAAGGATAGAATAAAAGAGGCAGAATCAAAAGGAGTAAAATCCGTGCCGGCTTTAATTCTTAATAATCAGATCTATCATATTAACTTCGGAGCAAGTTTATCCGATCTAAAAGGATAAATTGCTAACATAAAACTGCACGCCTAACACTAGTTATTGTTAGGCGTGCTATTTGAGCAGAACTCTTTTAGCAATGGCTGGTCATCGATTCTTTGTTCCGGCAGAAAAGATCCATTCAGAAACAGCGCTGATCGAGGGTGATGAAGCGCATCATTTACGCCGTGTATTACGGCTTGCCGTTGGTGATGAAGTACGAGTATTTGATAGTAGCGGGCGTGAATGGCGTGCTGTGATTGAGCAGACCAGTATACAACAGGTTATCTTACGTCTACTTGAACCATTCGATAATGAAGTAGAATCGCCTATTGCCATTACGCTAGCACAGGGTTTGATTAAAGGTGAGCGCTTTGAATTGGTATTACAGAAGGCTGTGGAGTTGGGTATAAGCGCACTACAACCTTTTACCAGCAGATATACTGATGTGCAACTATCTGAAGCGCGCGCAGAGAAACGGTTGGAACGCTGGCAGCGAATCGTGCTGGAAGCAACTAAACAGAGCGGCCGGCGCCGCTTGATGTCTATATTGCCACCTCTCTCTTGGGCAGAGTTGATACGGCAGATAAATAGACCGGCCCTTCTTTTTGCCGAACAAGGCGGCCACTCCCTCACTTCAATTAGCGACCAATTGAAAACTCTTCAACCAACCGCGATAACTGCAATAGTAGGTTCAGAAGGAGGCTGGAGCAGAGAAGAACTAGCACAGGCAGAGGCCGCTGGCTTTCACTTAGTAACACTGGGACCACGCATCTTACGGACTGAAACTGCTGGCATAATGGCTGCAGTGCTACTCCAATACCTCTATGGCGATCTTGGCGAGATAAGCTAATACATTCTCTGCTATGGTAGCGATAGCAATCCATCCTCTTTAACTAAGACTGCTCCACTACTGAAATCCTGCTGTGAGAGTTGTCGGATCATGGAAATAACTTCACCTTGTGGATCAAGGCGGGGACCGCCTGGCTTTAACTGTTTTGCAGCATGTATACGACCACCAAGAAATTTGCCATCTAAGCCGATATTGGCTTCTAGGATCAGCGATAGACCATTGGGACCGACCAGACTAAAGTAGCAATAAGTAGCAAAATTGCCTAATGAGTAGGCGATCAATCGATCTTTGTAGATCTCCATACCTCTTACCACATGTGGACCATGGCCGATAACTAAATCGGCGCCTGCATCGATCACAGCATGAGTGAACTTACGCAGATCACCGCGTTGTTCACCCAAAAAGATCTCTGGTCCATGTGGAACATTCTGGCGGGTAGCACCTTCTCCACCACCATGAAATGAGACTACCACAATATCGGCTTTAGTCGCAGTCTCGGCAACTACTCGCTTAGATAGCTCAATATCATTCAGGTTGTAAGAGACATTATTGGTTGCAAAAGCAATAACAGCAATCTTTTTACCTTTCACATTGAGGTAAGCAATGTCGCCTACCTCGGCGGCATGGGCAATACCTAGAGAATCTAGTACACGTTTAGAACTCTCTATCCCTGCTGAGCCGAAGTCAGAAGCATGATTATTAGCCAGGCTCATAATATCGAAGCCAGCCTCTTTAAGATATTTTCCATAACGGGTTGGTACTCGAAACGCATAACAGTTACGTGATTTTGGACCACATTTTGAGCTTACCCCGCCATCAATCATAGGGCCTTCCAAATTACCGAAAGCAATATCCGCAGCAGAGAGGATGGGGGTAATTTCGGCAAGCATATCGGCACCATCGTTAGGAGGTAAACAACCATCACCAGGATAGGTTGACCCCATCATAATGTCGCCCACTGCAGCAAAAACAATACTATCCTTGGGTAAGGCGTTGGTAGCGCGTGCCGATGTTGTACTTTGTGCTGTAGTAGTGAGTGTGTACGTATATGAAGAAATAGCTATTGCCAGCACCAGCCCCACTAATATAAAAATCTTTTTATATTCGCTCATAAAACCTCTCCTAGGACGCGGTATTCGCTAAAGGCAGAAGAAATTTACACTGAAAGATCGGCTTTGACAACTTCAGCCGCTTATTCTAGAACAACTTCTTATGTGCAGATGGCAAAAAAGGTGTGTAAGCTTATTAATAATCTTTTTGATGTTATTGACTGCATGTTTTAACAGTACTACTACACCACAAATAGAATTATGGTTTGGTGGTGATGTGCATCTAGGTTCAAGCTCGCATAGGCAATTTAATGAGCTTAATTCTGTTTTAACAGGCGCAATCGGGTTCATCAATTTGGAAGGACCGGTAAGCGAAAGCTCAGTATCATCAGATAAATTAACACTCATTAATGCTCCTGCCAGTTTAACAGAGCTACTAGCAACTGGTGTAAGTTTAGTAGGAGTAGCCAATAATCATGCTGTTGATGCTGGGCAAGCAGGCGTAGAGTCTACCATACAGGCTTTACGAGCCGCGGGATTGCAACCAGTTGGTGGTCCGGCTGGCTATGCTATCTTCTCATATAATGGTTTGCGTTTGGTTTTTACTGCACACGATTTAACAGTTGGTGTACCGGCTGAACTTGCTAATGAATTAGTCACAGCTCGTAATCAAGGCGATCTACTGATCGCTACTTTTCACACTACTGGCGTTGCCTCATATCTACCACAACCAGTGTTGCAACAAGCTGTCTCAATCGCGCTAGCAGCAGGCGCTACTATCATCGTTGCACATGGCAGTCATGCTCTTGGTCCAGTAGAACGAAAAGGAGAAGCTGTGATTGCTTGGGGGCTTGGTAATCTGGCCTTCAATTGTGATTGTACAAATGAGACAGATGCGATCATTCTACGTGTCTCATTATCTCAGAAGCGTGCATTGACAGTTAAAGTTATTCCTATTGAAGCTGGACTGGTAGGCCAACCTGCTCGATTGGCCCGCCAGCCGGATGCGATCATAGATCTGCTGGAAGCGATTGGCAGTACTAAACTGACTCGATTCTCTCAATACGCAACTTTCTAATCGGTTTGTTGATTGCGCCTGCACCAGGCGCGTAATTATTTATCAAGCACCACTAAACCAGCCATCTTGCCTTTTATTTTCAAACTCTGTTAATGGTCCACCTAATTGATTTTCTACACTTAGAATTATCTTTATATTCCGATTATCTAGATCTGTCAGTCGAGCATCTGTATAGGCAGGATCAGGTTTGTACCAGCTTAAGCGGTCAAAATAGTCCTGTAAAATATCAGACTTAAAGACACGGCCACGTTTTGCATAGATAGTGTTACGCAATATCCTTAGATCTCGACGAGAATAGTCACTAAGCTGATCAACAGTAAGCAATTTATCTAGCAATTTTGGCTCAAGTGAAGGAGTGACTTGTGCGTCAGCATCACCCTCTGCCAATGATTCGCCTAATGTTTGGGTTAATAGTGATAGTTCAATGTTATCATCAGCAGATAAGCGACCATCAGTATGCTTTTTAGTAAGCAACCCTTCTTTACGAGCGCTCAGTTTGTTACGTGGCAACTTGGTTTCGTATTCTGCAATAATAGCGGCATTCTTATGATCTAACTCTGTGAGCTTGGTGATATCCATACGTGCAGCGGGTCGATACCAGGGTTGGCTGCTGAAGTATTCACGCAGCCACTTTTTGCGAAAAGGATTACCAGCGCGAGCATAGATTGTATTACGCATTAATGTAAGTTCGCGTAGAGTACGACCTTCCAGATCGGCTTTGGTAATTTCGCGTTCATAATAGAGTGGACGGGATGCAGCACTATTTTTTGAATTACTAGCAGCAGGCAGAGACGATTTTTCCTGACTTGCTGCTACGCTTGTGGGTGTAGCAGTAGACTCAGACTCACGACAACCAACATTTACCCAGAACAAGATCAACAATAATGTGACAACCATCTTTGTTAGCTTCATAAAGCTCTTTTGCCTCCTAGCTGCGAGAGGTATAGCGGAACTAACTTTAGCACCGGCCATTGCCCCAGTAAACTAGCAATCTGATCTGCTATTGTATAAGGCTATGCAGGGTATTGCGATTGACGAAAGGAAGAGGTTTTAACTATAATTCGTAACTTTGTTACAACTAGCCAATCGTAAATTTACTGGAGGGAGAATAAGCCGTGGCTTACGCAGTAATTCAGACAGGCGGGAAGCAGTTCCGCGTCAAGGAAGGCCAGGTTGTGAAAGTGCCGAGCCTGGCGACGGAGATCGGCAATAGTGTCGAGCTTGATGCGCTGGCAATTTCGGATGGCACATCGGTGAGTATCGGCAAGCCGCTGCTCGATCGCAAGGTGCGCGCCACCGTGCTAGGGCATGGGCGAGGTGAGAAGGTTATTGTTTACAAATTCAAGCGTCGCAAACAGTATCGACGTAAACAAGGCCATCGCCAAGGCTATACGGCGGTGCGTATTGAAGCGATTCAATAGCGAGTTTTCTTACTGAGGGATGTAATTATGGCTCACAAAAAAGGCGTTGGCAGTTCCCGTAACGGCCGCGACTCAAATGCACAACGTTTAGGAATCAAGCGATTTTCTGGCGAATTTGTCTCGGGTGGTTCAATTCTGGTGCGACAACGTGGTACACGGTTTAAGCCAGGTAAGAATGTTGGTTTAGGCAAAGACGACACCCTCTTTGCTCTTATCACTGGGGTTGTAAAGTTTGAGGATAAGGGACGGATGGGGAAATTCATCAGTGTCTATCCAGCCCCTAATGAGGCGGCACAGGCATAACAGTTGCCTGTGAGTTAAGATGTGTTCATCGATCGGGCCAAAATATTTGTAAAAGGTGGCGATGGTGGCAATGGATGTATGGCCTTCCGTCGAGAGAAATTTGTCCCTCGTGGCGGTCCTTCTGGGGGCGATGGCGGGCGCGGTGGTAGCGTCTATTTAGAAGCTACTGATCAGATGAATACGTTACTCTCATTTCGCTATAATCCTGAATATAAGGCCGAGCGTGGTGGGCATGGAGAAGGCAGTAATCGTTCTGGTCGTCAGGGCGAAGATATTATTGTCAAAATGCCAATTGGCACGCTTGTATTCGACGCTGAGACTGGTGAGAAGATTGCCGATCTGGTCGAAGTAGGCCAACGTATACTGGTGGCAACAGGTGGGCGGGGTGGACGTGGCAATGCTCAATTTGCTACTTCGGTCAATCGTGCCCCACGCCATCATGAAGCGGGAACAACTGGTCAGGCTCGTTATCTACAGTTGGAATTGAAACTACTTGCCGATGTTGGTCTGGTTGGGTTCCCTAATGCTGGTAAATCGACATTAATTTCACGTATCTCCGCCGCTAAACCAAAGATTGCTGATTATCCTTTTACTACTCTGGTGCCAAATCTGGGTGTAGTGGAGATAGGTGATTACCGACATTTTGTTGTCGCAGATATTCCTGGGTTGATTGAAGGCGCACATCAAGGCGCTGGTTTAGGGCTACAGTTTCTACGCCATATTGAGCGTACCAAGTTGTTATTGCATGTTATTGATGTGTCGAGCGGCTCAGGACGTGATCCAGTACAAGACTATCAGGTTATTGCCAATGAACTGGCCAGCTATAACGCTACATTGGCAGATAAACCAGTAATGGTGGCGGCTAATAAGATCGACGCACTTGATGAGCCAGTACGCCTCACACAGCTAGGCCAGTTCTGTGAACAGCAGGGGCTGGCGCTCTATCCAATATCGGCAGTCACTGGCGAAGGCATACAATCTCTAATCAGTGCAGTGGCGCGTAAACTAGAGAGTCTAGGGCAAGAGCAGCCTGAATCTTTTGATCGGCCTTTGCGCCAAGCGGGCGCAAGCTAAGCTAGCTGGCCGTATTATAACGGTCAATTCTGAAGATGCGCATTGGTATTTTAGGCGGTACGTTTGATCCTATCCACAATGGTCATCTTGAGATGGCTTGCCGGGTAAAGTCCTTCTGTGACTGTGACCGATTGCTGATCCTGCCCGCTTACAGCCCGCCACATAAGACCAAGGAGTCCATTACTTCCTCCTATCATAGATATGCAATGGCAGTAATGGCAACTAATAGTCTAGCTGATATAGAAGTCTCCCGATTGGAATTAGAAGCACCGGCGCGACCATATACAGTACAGACAATTGCCCAGCTCAAGGAGCTACATCGTAATGCAGAGCTTTTCTTTATAATGGGCGCCGATTCATTCCGTGAACTAGAGAGCTGGCGTGAATACCGGCGTCTGCTTGCCAGTTGTCATATTGTGGTAGTAAGTAGACCCGGTTATGAGATTGATGTAGCAGAACGGCGCACCAGTCTGCAAGCCGATATTAGAGATCTGCGTGGTATGCATATGCAGGGAGAAACGGATGAGCCGACGATTCTCCTTACTAATTTGCTGGCAGCTGATATATCGGCAACCGCCATACGTGCTGCAGTTCAGCGCGGTATGGCAATAGATCAATGGGTAGCCAAACCAGTGGCACAATATATCGCCAAATATCGGCTCTATCAGGACAAGAATGAGACAGAGAACTAATGCGGTAAGTAAACTTTCTGAAGCACAGCTATCGGACGTACGTGTGGAAACCGCCATACGCGCCGCTAGCGACAAGAAGGCAACCAACATCGTACTGTTGGATCTGCAGGAGATCGCTTCGTTTACCGATTATTTTGTGATCTGTAGTGGCACATCGAATCGGCAAGTGCAGGCGATCACGGATGAGATCAGGGAGCGATTGAACAGTTTAGGCGCATCTGTCGCTCATATTGAGGGCTATCAAACCGCCGAATGGGTACTCATTGATTATGGCGATTTCATCGTTCATATCTTCACTGAGACAGCTCGTCAGTTCTATGATCTAGAACGACTATGGCGTGATGCTGGCCGGGTGGAAATTCGCGACGAATAGGGACATAAGGCCATGGCCGAGCTGGAGATCGTGGCAGCTTCGCCCGCCATGCGTGAGCTACTAGTAATGCTAGAAAGAGTAGCTCAGACAGATGCGAATCTGCTGATACGAGGAGAGTCGGGCACGGGCAAGGATCTATTGGCGCAGTTATTACATTATCGCAGTCGCCGCTATCAAGCCCAGCTCATTAAAATTGATTGCTCTACGCTACCACAAGGATTGCTTGAGAGTGAACTGTTTGGTTATGAGCGTGGAGCATTTACTGGCGCAGCAAGCGCTAAACCAGGCCGTTTTGAGGTCGCACATGGCGGCACATTGATCTTTGATGAGATTGTGCACCTGGATCTACAGTCTCAAGCCAAGCTACTGCGTGTAATTGAGGAGCGAGCCTTTATGCGGTTGGGAGGAGTCGCAGCAATTAAGATTGATGCGCGCTTTGTTACACTCACCAATATGGACCTGGCCCTGGCAGTAGCGCGTGGGCTGCTACGCGCCGATCTATATCATCGTCTTAATGTAGTTGCACTGGAGATTCCCCCACTACGTTTACGTATGGAAGATCTACCTGGGTTAGTCAACTACTTTTTACGACGTGCAGCGTTACGTCATGGCAAATCTATTGAGACAATTAGTAGTGAGGCGCAGTCACTCTTGGCCAGTTATGAGTTTCCTGGCAATGTACGTGAGCTGCAGAATATTATCGAGCGTGCAGTGATTGTTGCATCTGGCAATATTATTGGAGTACAACATCTGCCCGACTATATGCTCTCTGCGACACGGCTGATACAGGCACATAAACATCAGTTGACGCTAGCAGAATTGGAAGCCATCTATATTAGAGAGGTATTAGTACAGACACGCGGACATAAGACACGGGCAGCAGAGATACTTGGTATTAGTCGTAAGAACCTCTACGAAAAGTTGAAAAAATACCGCATAAAGCTGTAAGTTATATAGATCGGTTTTTTGACAAAACATGAAGCTACGGTTGCTCTGGTTCGGTAAAACAAAAGATCGTCGCTTGGCTGAACTTATCGATGATTATTTGCATCGCCTGGCTAAGTATGCTAAGTACGATCTCCTGGAATTGAAGGAGCCGCGCCACACCCTAGAGCGTACTACTGTGCTGGAAGCGGAAGCTAAATTGCTCCTCAATGCAATCTCGCCGCAAGCTTACAAGATTATGCTCGACGAGCAAGGGGAGCAGCTTAGTTCGCTGGCACTGGCGCGTCTACTTGAGCAACAACAACTGGCCAGCCGGCGGGAGATGATCTTTGTCGTGGGTGGCCACTATGGTCTGGCCACAGAGGTCAAAAGAAGCGCTGATAGGCTCTGGTCACTAAGCGCATTGACCTTTACACATGAGATCGCGCGACTGTTACTTATTGAGCAGCTTTATCGCGCTTATACAATTATTCATGGCCATCCTTATCAGAAGTGATGAGGGACTGGCTGTGCTTTTTGCAGCGGTAATTTTATCCAAGTCAGGAGAAGGTGTATGGACAAGAAGAAACTCAAATACTACGAGACGAAGCTCCTAGAGCGACGCACAGCCCTGACCGGTATTGTTGAAAGAACGGAGAACTATGGGCGCGAGGCTGATACCGACCTGACACAAGATCCGGCTGACAAGGCTTCGAATGCTTATACTAAAGAGCTTCTTTTCAGCCAAAGCACTAATGATCGCTTCGTGCTTACTCTGATCGAAGAAGCCTTGCTAAGGATTGAAGAAGGCACTTATGGGCTGTGCGTGCATTGCAGTAAAGAGGTGCAACCCAAGCGGCTAGAAGCTGTACCTTGGGCGCGTCACTGTATTACTTGTCAGGATCTGCAAGAGCGTGGCCTACTGGAAGAGAATGAAGAGTAATTAATGGTAGATGGGAAAGATCAATGCAGCTACTCAAGCAGGTAGGCGAAGCGCTTCTAGCCACACTCTTTCCTATCCCCTGCCGAATCTGTAACCAATTGGTGGAGACATATGCATATGGGATTGTCTGCCAAACCTGCTGGCATAAAGTTGTACCGCTTTCGCCTCAAGAAGGGTGTCAACGGTGTGGCTATCCTTATCGATATATCTCTGCTCAAACACGTCCGCTAGACTGTGGTCGTTGTCGTCCTTTGACCTTCACACGTGCACGTGCCTGTGGTCGTTACCAGGGCGCGCTACGTGCTATCATCTTACAGCTTAAATATCGTCCCTATATCTGCGCACAGCTTATCGAGTTGTTGAAGATAACTTTTCAGCAGGATGACGAATTACCTACCAGTGAATTGATCCTGCCTGTACCACTACATAGCCAGCGATTGCGAGAAAGAGGCTTTAATCAGGCAGAAACAATTGCCGCCGCGCTTGCCCAAGAGGTTAAACTCCCACTCGATCGTGATAGTCTAGTCCGCATCAAGCCAACTGCTAAACACCGTGCTGGTATGGATAGAATAGATCGTAGTGCTAGTGTAGTAGATGCTTTCCAGGTACTGCGCCCCAGATTAATAGCAGGCACACGCATTCTTTTGATTGACGATCTTTTTACTACCGGTTGCACACTCTCAGCTTGTGCTAAGACACTATTAAATGCTGGCGCTGCCAGCGTAAGTGTACTTACGCTGGCGCGTGTGATCGATCCGGCTGCCTTTATTGATTAACGTTAGAACTATTTTGTGATGGTTCGATCGGCTCTGATGCAGGCGTGACACGTCTAGGCCGTTCGGTCTTGCCAAAGCGATGTGAGAGTTTACTATAGATTTCACCAGCCATTATTGAAGTTAGTGAACCACGCTGAATAGAGCCTGTGGAAATAACTACTACTACCAACTCAGGATTAGTAGGACTGCTGAAAGAGGCAAATAGTCCCAGCTTTGATTCTGCCCCATTGCAACTACCTGTCTTGCCAGCAACATTGAGGGTAGCAACGGCCGAGCGTTTGGCGGTGCCATAGGTAACCGCTCCCAACATACCCTCAATAATCTTCTCCCGATCCTTCTCAGCAATATCGACCTTACGCACCAAGATCGGCTTAAAGTTATTAACATCTTCTTCGGTGCGCAGTACCTGGGGTTGATAGATGTAACCACCATTAGCGATTGCTGCCGTAAGCACAGCTAATTGCACTGCAGTTATACCAATATCATCACCATGACTACACATACGTGGTACAGCACGAGGCGCTTTATAGGTAGGGACATAGCCAGGGCTTTCACCTTCCATATTAATCCCTGTCAACTCTCCTAATCCCCATTCACGAGCATAGTTGATCACCTGTTCAAAACCTAGTTGTTCGCCCAATTCCTGGAAATACTCGTTATTGGAACGAGCCAATGCATCGATCATATTAATGTCGGCGCCGCCACTGATCTCTAGCGGCACATCAGGATCAACAATACCTTCTGTAAGCGCGGCAATCGATGTGATTAATTTAATTGTAGAACAGGGCTTGACAGGTTTGCCTATTGCCCATTGTTGATTAACGATACTATAGATATGGCCATTATTTGGATCCATTATCACTACTGTGCCAGGATTGCTGCCTAGTGCCTCAATAGCAACATTGCGCATCTCCTCATCTTCCCCAGTAGGATCATCTTCTAGTATATGTTTTTGGACTGTATGCAAGAGCGACTGATCCACGGCGCGGGCACGGGCTAGAGCAATACGTCGGTAGGCAGCGGCACGACGGCGTGCAGCGACTCGTCGTGCTGTCCATTTGCTGCCGCCACGTCGCTTTGCGCTAGCTCTTATGGTGCGCCCTTTGGACCGTTTCTTTGCACTACTCTTTGCTTTGGTTTTACTTGATTTCTGGCGCGCGTAAGCATTACTGCTGCCTGCCCCAAGAAAAGCCCCGCTCAATAAAAGCACAGAGACGAGCAGAATAGCAACGAAACGGTTTTTCATATTTTTCAATCCTTAGTAATAATTCAAAGGTGTTGGCTTCTGATGGTAGCCAATAAACTATATCATTGCCAGCTACCAACCAGCAAAAAGATTTTTCCGTTTAGCCATTATACATATATGTGGATGTGTGATTGATAGGCAACGTTGTACCGGCAAAATAGTCCTACCAAATACGCCCAGATATTTTCACAGTGGCAATTTCAGTCTAATATTACTCCTATGATTCGTCGCATTATTTCTCACTATTACCTAATTAAGCTTTTCCCTATACTCCTTTTTATTACTATTGCTGGGCTGCTCACACTATCAGTATTGGCCCAAAGCGGCCGTCGCGCTAGCCCACCAATAGGAGAAAAGCCTAATGAAGATAACCCTATTGTAAGAGTAAAGACCAGTGAGGTGCTGCTTACTGTAACAGTGCGCAATCAGTATGGTCATCT
This sequence comes from Acidobacteriota bacterium, assembly GCA_040758525.1. GTDB lineage: Bacteria > Acidobacteriota > Blastocatellia > Chloracidobacteriales > JADJPF01 > JBFLVQ01. The sequence goes on along the minus strand of JBFLVQ010000002.1, from coordinate 13,832 downwards.
TGCTAAGGATCTCTCTCAACGTGACTTTATTGTTACTGAAGATGATGTACGCCAAGAGATCACTAGCTTCAATGTGCGTGAGTTGCCAATCAATGTAGTGCTGCTACTAGATGCTTCTGGAAGTGTCTTCAACGAAATGAAAGAGATCCGTGCGGCAGCAATTCAATTTGTTGAACAACTACGACCAGAGGATAAGGTTTCGATAATACAGTTTGCCGATAAAGTAGAGCTAATTCAAAACTGGACCTCAAATATCGATGATCTACGTCATGCTATTAACTGGCGATACCGTCCTGGTGAAGCCACGCACTTGTGGGATGCAGTATTCCTTGCCGGAGAAGAGAAATTGGCTCAAGTAGAAGGTCGCAAAGCGATGATCATACTTACTGATGGCGATGACACGCAGAGCAAGATCACTCGTGAACAGGCTTATTGGGCCACTATGAGAAGTGGCACAAGCGTTTATGTAATCAGCAAAGTAAGTGCAATTGCTGAGAAACTGACAAGAGAATATGGCGGTTTAGGAGGACGTATTGCTGGCACGAAAGGCCAAGTCGATGAGATTATTGGTCATTTACGAGCCGCTGAAGCGACTATGCTAGAGTTTACCCAGAAGACTGGTGGCCGCCTCTTTTCCCCTATTAAACCAGCAGAGTTGACAGATGCTTATGTTCAGATCGCAGAAGAGCTGAAAAACCAGTATTTGATCACTTACATATCAAGCAATGATCGTCGAGATGGCGGCTTCCGCACTCTCAAAGTTCTACTTACTCGACCAGGCCTGTTAGTCAATGCTAAGGAGGGTTATATTGCACCTAAAGATTAGTCCATTAGCATTGTCTTGTTAAGGCTGCCAAGCTGCTGTTACCAGAACTCAAAATTATGGCCTAGTAAGGGCAAGAGATGGGCCAAATTTTTTGAAGATTGGGATTTGAATTACTCACGCCACTTTCAATTAACTGGTACTTTTACGCTCCGTAGTAGTGACTTTCTTGGATGCGCTTTTCTTAGCCGTCTTGGTTGCGCCTCCTTGAGTCTTACTGCCTTGGGCACGCTTTTTGGTACTATCTTTGGGTGTTGGCGCAGGTGGCGAAAGACGTTCCTCTTGAGGAATCTGCGGCTCGAGTGCAGCTTGTTCCATTGCTTCGCGATGTTTTTCGTCTTCAAGGTATGATGAAAATAGTTCGTTTTCCGCTTGCAGCCAATCTTCAGCCTCCCGTCCCCCTATATAGCCACGATTGGCATAGATCTCAAAAGCCCGTCTAGCAATTCGCTCCCGCATAGATTCGTCAAGACGAAATCGTTCGCGAATCTCTTGCAGATCCATTATTAGCTTCCCTCCTTTAGCAACCCCTTTTAATTTAACCCCTAATACGTCGAACGTTATATCACAAGCCCGCGCGACCGGAAAGTAAACTCACCGATACAGACAGATCCGCTGCTGACAAAATTGGCAGGCCAAAGATGACAGTGTCACTCTGCCATTTATGACAGTGTCGTAGTCTTACTAAGGCAAAATCGTAGGAAAATCATCGATCAATGCGCTGGCATAGTCCTTGCCCTTAGCTGTTATACCAATGAAATCAAACTTACGTTTAGGAGATAGTCATGAATGAGCCGATGCCTGCGAAATCGAGTTTAATGCGAGAGACAGTAACATTAAATGGGCTCACCCATATCGAAGTAGTAAAGCTATGCAGCAACTCGCCTACCCATCCAGCCTGGCAAGAGTTCTACCAACGCTTTGATCGTTATATCAAAATTTATATCAAGAAGGCTTGGAAAAGACATGCTTGGCTGCGTGAAGCAGACGGCACGGCGCAAGAGACTCTCGCAGATCTAATTCAAGAAGTCTACTTGAAATTACTTGAAGACGATCAGCAGGCACTACGTAAATTTAAGGGGACAGCCGCGAATTCGTTCTTTGCTTACCTATCACGTATTGCTATGAACATAGTTGCTGAGCATTTCCGTAGACAGCAGGCCGACAAGCGTAAGGGACAGATGGTTTCTACTGAACAACTACTCGATGAATCTGATGCACATAGAGCCGGCGCTTGGTTGCTTACTTACAACTATCTAAGCACCAATTGTGAACCAGGCTTGCTTGCCAGTATTACCATAAGCCAATTATCGCAATTACTTGACGAGGTGCTGATGGGCGCTAATCAAGAGCGCGATAAACGGATCTTTAAGTTGCACGTGGTAGATGGCTACAGCCCTCAACAGATCGCTGCTATTGAGGATTTTGGCCTTAAGGTAAGTAGTATAGAGTCTACTATACGTCGTACCCGCGCCAAGTTATGTTCAGCCTTTAATTCATATATCAACCGTCTGCTTGCCAACAATAGCGATAACTTTGGGCAGTCAGGCTGTGAGGAGAGGGAGGGAAAGCAACTCCCTGCGCACGTTGGCCATCCAAGCAGTTTCTGATACAATGGGGCCTCTAAATCGCGTTCTGCTGAAGGAGATATCCCGTGATCATAAACTTGTGGCGCTTGGCAGCCATCCTGTTGGTCTGCATACTGCTATGTATTACGGCGACCAACAGTGCGGCAGACGGTATTATACATAACATCAAAACCAAACTGACAGATAGCGAGTTGCTGGTCTCTTACCAATTGCGTGGGGCAATGGACATCACAATGTGGCGTATGATCGATGCTGGTGAGCAGACCCGCTTCAACTATGATGTACAGCTTATTGAGGAACGGCGTTTCTGGTTCGATCATAAACTTGCTCAACTGGAGATTACCAACTCTGTTAAACTTGATACCCTTACCCATCAGTATCATTTGTTGCGTCATATTAATGGTGAAATGGTCGATACCAAGATCACTACACGTCCTGATGATGTTGAGCACTGGCTTACCGAAGTAGATAATCTGCGTGTCATTGGACGCTCTGGACTTGCCCCACGCGGACATTACCTGCTGCAGGTGCGTGCGCACCTAAAGTCGGATTTTATCTTTTACATTGTCCCCTGGGAGGTCTACACACCTTGGGAGAGCATAGGCGTGCGGATTCCATAAATGACGGGCATGCGTCTGAGGAGTCACTGATAGCGCGCCCCCGCAGTCGTCGCTATCGGCTGATTCTGCTTACTATTTTGACCTTCACATTGCTTGCGCTCTCTGTTTCGCTTGGCACTTTCAAGCCGCTTATTCCCGTCCCTAATCGTCCTAGCGATACACTGTTGCTCTATGCGCTCTCTTCACTCAATTTTATTGCTTCACTAGTACTGCTAGCAGTGCTTACACGCAATCTGCTAAAACTATATCGTGAACGTGCAGAACAACGACTGGGCTCAAAGTTCAAAACCAAAATGGTGATCTTTTCCATTGGTATCTCGCTACTGCCAGGAATACTGCTCTTCTTCTTTGCTTATGGCCTACTCAATAGCAGTCTCGATACCTGGTTTAGCTCGCCTGCCAATAGTTTCTTTAATAGTGCCCAATATATCCAAAGGGAGTTTCTTAATCGGGAAATAGAAGATCTTACCAAGACTACCCGTACACTACGACGGTTAGCAGGATTGAGTGGGCGAGTCGCTCGCACTAGTGAGCCACCAGTCCTTACACAAGAAGATCAACGTCTATTGTTACGTGAATATAATAATCAACAACTACTCTTCTTAGAGATCACTAGTGAAACTGGAATTATCTTTAGCAGCGGCGCCGAGAAGGTTGAGATGCTGACAGAGTTGGCCGAAGCACGTGCAGATGTCACGGCTGGACGTGCTTATTCTCATTCTATACGCGGTCCTGATCAACGAACTATCTACCTAGTTGTTGGCTTGCCTATCTTCCAAGCGGCAAAGCCAGTAGGTGGTATCTATTCTGTGCGACAGTTGCCTCAAAATCTTGCCGATCGACTACAAGAGATCGCTAAACATGCTGAAGACCGTGATGCACTCTCACGCAATTCCCGACGCATCAAGATTACTAATCTATATCTGCTAGGCGCCATGACCTTGCTACTTATTTTTGCCGCCACTTGGATTGCACTCTATGTTGCACGTGGTATTACTGTACCAATACAAGCACTCGCCGAAGCCACTCAAGCAGTGGCGCGTGGCGATTTCGACACTCGTGTGCGTTGTCCTGGAGAAGATGAACTGGCTATCCTGATCCAATCTTTTAATCAGATGGCCTCACAGTTGAGCGCAAACCGATATACGCTAGAGCTTGCCGCAGAACAACTACGTGAAACCAATCGTGCACTGGAAGAGCGCCGTCGCTATATTGAAACAATCCTACATAGCCTCTCTACCGGTATCATCTCACTTGATAGCGACCATTGCCTTACTACCATTAATCAGGCAGCACTGACGATGCTACGTCGTGAGGATATTCCGCCTGCAAGTACCCCAGTCGATCAGCTTTTTCCCTCAGACAATCAGGCTGAGATATTGCGATTGGTACGACGTGCCCGTCGTATAGGTCAACTTACTCGCGAGATGCAGATTCATGGTCAGCCCTCTCCACTACACACGGCTGTGACCATCACACCACTACGTGACAACGATAGTACTTTTTGTGGTTCAGTAATGATGATTGAAGATATCTCAGAACTGATACGAGCACAGCGTAGTGCTGTATGGAGCGAGGTAGCACGCCGTATGGCGCATGAAATCAAGAATCCACTTACTCCTATACAACTTTCTGCCGAACGTATTGCTAAGAATACTAAGCGTCTAGGTAGTACACTAGAGACAAAATTTAATTTGATGGTGGAGGAGTGTACTGCCACGATCAAACAGGAGGTAGGTACGCTGCAACGTATGGTAGAAGAGTTCTCACGCTTTGCACGTCTACCACAGACACAACCTGGCCTCGCTTCTCTCAATGAGGTTGTTGTTGAAACCCTCAAGCTCTATGATGAACGCTTGGAAAACCTGCAGATAGATACTCGTCTCTCAGAAGATCTACCGCTATTAAATATAGATAAAGAGCAGATCAAACGTGCGCTTGTCAATCTTATAGACAATGCTGTTGAAGCAATGAATGGTAGCCCAAGCGAGCGGCGCTTATCAGTCAGCACCGAATATCTGCGTGATCGTGAATTGGCAAAACTTACTGTCAGCGATAGCGGCCATGGTATCGCACCAGGTGACCGAGAAAAACTTTTTCAACCTTACTTCTCTACACGCAAACGTGGGACTGGATTAGGTCTGGCAATTGTAAGCCATATTGTCACCGATCATAATGGTAAGATCCGTTTCGAGGATAATCAGCCCTGTGGCACTCGCTTTATTGTAGAGCTACCAATCAGCGAATCAAGCTCATCATTTGAGACACCTACACAAGCACCAGCCAAGAATGGGGCAGTGAGCAAAAATGGTGATAGCCTGCTCAATAAGCGCGAACTGGAGAACGTAAATAATCCTTCACGCGCCTAAATAGTTCACGCGCCTTTGCGCGCTCCTTCTCATCATAAAATCCCAATGGCACAAGCGCAAAAGGCATCATCAGAGCAAATGGTAGTCGTGTACAGAATGAGATAATTGGTCGCTCAATAATAATTACCCGAGTAATCATAAAGAGCGCCAAACAGACCAAGACAATCTTAAGTATGCGTCCCCATTCGTAAGAGATAGGAAGAAGATGTTGTGCAATAAAAAATCGGATTGCACACATCATAATGTAAGAGATGACGGTAGCAACCGCTGCCCCCATCATTCCAAACGATGGTATGAGAAGAAAATTTAAGCCGATGTTGATAAGTGCGGACACCACCACAATAATCGGATTTATATAAGATTTACGCTTAAGACTAACACCAACATTGAATACTGGATTGGCAGCATCAAGTACTGCTGCCAGCGCTAGCCAAGGTACAACTGTGGCAGCCTCCCAATATCTTAATGTGGCAAAGATATGCAATGTATCTTCGGCCAGCACTGCCACCGGGAGGGCAAAGAAAGAAGCCAAATAGACCATATAAGTAAGCATACGTGCATAGTACTCATTAGCATCATGGTCTTTCATTGTAGCAAACTGCATATTAGCCCAGATCATGCTGAAAGGTGTAGCCACCAATAGCGTGATTGGAGCAGCCAATTGATTGCCCAGCGCATATAGCCCCACTATACGCAAATTCGCATAATATTTAAGGAAGAAACGATCAATAGATTGAAAGCAGATTGCTGCTAAGCGGCCAAAGATTAGCGGCGCGCCAAAAGCAAGCATCGCCTTCAACTCACTACGATTAAATCCCCAGCGCAAATATTTACGTGTAATGGCAAACAGTAGCGAGTTCTCGACCACTGCGCCGATCAGATTGCCAAATAGTATTCCTTGAATACCCCAACGCCAGTAGACTACTGCACTGATGATCGTAAGCAACTGTAATAAGAATGCTATTGTCTGGCAGATCGAATACTGTACTGAAGCGTTATTTACACGCATCAATGTATCAGGAATAACATTGAAGGTCTCACAGAAGGCCAGTAGACAAATAATGCGTAGATGCGATGCATACTGTTCTGTCCCTAAAAGCAGTAGTGAGCCTTGTTCAGCCAGTAACGCCATCAGTAATAGTAATGGTATGGAAGTAGCCAGGAGAAAGACCAATACAGTAGTAGCAAGTTGCGGACGTTTCTCTTCCTCATAATCATACCAGGAGCGTAATAACGCATTGCCTAAGCCCAACCGTAACACAATCGGCAAAGCTGCCAAGACAATTAATAGAATGGCTAAGGCGCCGTATTCGCGTGCAGGTATATGGCGAGTGTAGAAAGGAACAAGGAGAAAACTGAGTGCACGGTTAACAACCCCGCCCACTCCAAACACTACCATATGCTTGAAGGTTGTTTTCAGTTTCTCGTAAATAGTCGTCCTCTTTCTCTACAATTAAATTTCCTAATGTCGATGGCAAAAAGACATTTTACTCGATGTTTGCCTACTTTGAGAATTACCGCTGCCACCACGCCATTGGTAGATAATAACCCTGTAAGGTTTGGCAGCTAAGGCAGCAGTGATGTACAATAACGGGCCCTATTGTATTAATAGCACTATTGCGCTATGAAAAAAATTTTTCAAACCTGGATTGAGTCGATTACCGCAATTGATGGTGCCTCTCTAAAAACCCATCTAAGCGTATTCGCAATACTATTACTGCTTATTATTGCACTCTTCTGGCGAGTCTTCTTCTTAGGCGAAACACTTGTTGATCTTGCTGCGCATGAGAACCAGTTGCCTTGGGGTGCGGCTCGCTCCACTTACAACGGTTACAATTATAACCGTCGCGATCTTACCGATACCTATGTCACACGTGATTACTTTGTTGTAAATAGTTATCGTGCTGGTGAACTACCTTTATGGAACCCTTATATATTAGGCGGTCATCCGATCTATGCCGATGGTGTAACAAAACTGCTTTCACCAGCGCAAATTTTTTATCTCTGGTTTGATGTTCCACTTGGTTACACTTTAGGAAGACTCACAGAATTACTACTACTAGCATTCTTTCTCTATATATTTCTGATAAATCTCGATATCGCCCCTGCTCCTGCCTGCCTGGGCAGCATAGCATTTCTGCTCTCTGATCATGTAATGCATCATCTCAGTTGGCTAGGTTGGATAGGGGGAGTAATGTGGTTGCCACTGATGCTGTTGGGTGCCGATCGTGCGCTCAATCGCAATAGCTTTTGGGCTGCGGCTGGCGCTGGCTCGGCATTGGCATTACAGTTCTACGCTGGCTTTATGCCTGCAGCAATCTATTATCTTGCAGCGCTTTCTGCTTACTACCTGGCAGTAGCTTGGCTTGTTAGGGATGAGAAGGCAAGGCGAATGTGGCGTGCTTGTCGTTGTCTTGGTATCAGCCTTCTGGTTGGGTTTGGACTCTCTGCTCCGATCTGGCTGCCAGCTTTTGAATTGTTAGGCTACTCAAATCGTAAAATTGTACCAACCGAATTGGGCTATATATGGTTGCCCCCTTGGCATCTGCTGACACTGCTGCTGCCACGTGCCTTTGGCTCAGCATTTGACGCTAGATCTCTGCAGATGTTTGTAGAGATGGGCGTGTCTCAAGACCGTAGTGTCTATTTGGGATTGTTAGCATTACCACTGATTGGTTTAGCTCTCTGGCGTCCACGCGATCGGCGTGTCTATTATTTTGCCGGCCTTGTAGTCAGTGCATTATTGGTGCTAACCTGTGCACCGCTCTATGTGCATATTACTAAATATCTACCCATCTTACGTACGATTCGCGCAATAACACGTATCAATGTACTCTACGCATTTGGTGGTGCAGTACTAGTAGCTTACGGCAGCAATCGGCTGCTTACCCTGACACAACCACTGTTGACAAAATTTCTTATGCAGTTGCGCCGTATCAGCATCTACTGGCTAGGTGTATTGGTAGGAGCAACATTGTTGTTAGGAGGCTTTGGTCGTTATCTACCGCAAGATATAGAACGCGGCAATTGGCTGCGGCGTTGGGGACTGAAAATTGCGAACTCGCTAGCTGAACAGTTCCATTGGGGTTGGCACAATTATGATCTATTTGTGCCGTTTACTATGGTATTGATAGTTATTCTATTGTGCTGGTATTTTCTATATCGCCCGCCTTCAGCTACTATGCTTTTAGCTATAATTGCCTTGCTCTTGACGGTAGAACTTATCTGGAACGATAGCCAATACAATCGCACTTTTCCTGCACAACTTGTCTATCGTCAAACTGCAACTACAGATCTTCTTAGTGCTAAGCTCGGTAACTATCGACTTGTAGTCGCACCTGCTGAATTTCGTGGCAAAGCCGGCGCCAATAGTGAAGAGAAGATTGTTGCCCCGCCTAACACACTATTGCCTTATCGATTAGCTACTATTTATGGTAAGGATCAACTATTTCCTAAATGGTATCGCGACTTGACTGCTCTTATTGAACCACAACCAGAGCTAAGCCATATAATCTTTAATCGACAGCAATCGCCTTTCTATGATCTGTTAGGAGTAAAATACCTGCTCACAAGAGCTGAGAATATCACTTCAGATGAGCACTACCGTGAGATCTATCAGGGTGAAGGAATACGACTTTACGAAAACTTGGCGGTAATGCCGCGAGCATTCTTCGCATCGCAGGTGCGTTTAGCTAAACGACCTGAGGATGTACTTGCGATTATGAAAGAGCCAAGTTTTGATCCTCATGTAGAGGTTGTTGTTGAGTCGGCGGCGCCAAATGTGCAAAACGTAACTGCGGCTGACCGAAACGATTCGGTTGAGATTACTAGATATTGGAATAATGAGGTAAGATTACAGGCTTCAAACTCTGGTACACGTTTACTGGTGCTTACAGATACCTACTATCCCAACTGGGAGGTGTTTGTTGATGGCAAGGCTATGCCACTACTACGTGTAAACCATGCTCTACGGGGTGTGGTGCTGGAAGCAGGCGAGCATCAAGTGCAGTTTGTTTTTCGCCCCCGCTCACTTCTTTATGGCCTAGAGCTCAGCCTGGTAACACTGGCATTTCTAGCTATTGGTGCTATGAGAAATAAAGTAGAGCTGTTATTTACGAGAAACTGACACCACTGTATTAGCGCTCCCAGCCAAAGTCTCGACCAATAAGTTGATAGAGTTTTTCATTGTGTGGTGCAAAATAGGCTCTTAGTCGCGCCTTTATATGGTCATCCATCTTCTGGTATTTACCAACATTATAGTTTTCATACTTTGGCAATTGCCATTCAGGCAGATGGAGAAAATTGAGAATCTGTTTGAGAGTTGCTCCCGGAGCAGTATAGAAATCTTCGCTCTTCAATATCAAAAATTGCTCTTTGGGGAAGTAGTTGAACCAGTATTCTAACTGTTCTATATAGACACCACGAGCTAGATAAGAATAGTGTTGATGATTGAAGCTGTAATAGTTCTCTTGGACAAGCATCTTTTCTCGCTCGCCAGCAAGCCGCTCTTCCTCTCGGTCAAGCGCGTCTGTGAAGGAGAGAGTTTCGGTTCCTTTGCGCACCTCATGATTATAATGTGAGTAAGCTCTATCAACAGGGTTTCTCAATAACAGAATAAGTTTTGCGTTAGGCAGGTGCTTTTGTATACGTTGGGGCGCCAAGGGATGAAATATGTAATAAGGAGTCGCCTCACCAGTAATAAAACCCTGCTTGTGTATATGCTTTAAGTAATATCTGTATAGTGACGAAGGAAAATGTGTGCGGTACCAACTGAGACCCTTACTAAAGTTGTTATCAAAGAAATGCATCTGCTTTTCTGAAGGGCTCATAATATGTGGGTGCGAGACTAGATAATGATATAGTGAAGTTGTCCCACACTTTTGTGCCCCAATAACAAGAAAGTCTGGCATTAGTCGTAGCGGCCCCGTGAGTTCTCGGGAGCTTTTCCTAAGTGCCTGTCTCATAGTAGGCGGAACTAGCTGTTTTATCGCAGTAAGCATATTGCTCTCCTTGCTTGAGTACGCTTAGTTAAGCATAGTAGCTACGGTATTGGCAACGACAGACAGCATATGCCAACATCAACTTTGAACAATGGATAGACACCTGCTATCGCCTACTAAGAATTATTCTTACCACTAAGAGAGTTTTCCGTACTTGGCGCGATTGTGATATAGTGAAGGTTCGGCTCAATTTTAAATTATAGTTAACCTTATCGTGCCAAACCGTGGCAGTGGAAGCAGAGAGCATGTTTTTATCGATTGTGATACCAGCATATAACGAAGAGCAACGACTTGGCGATAGCCTTTCACAAATAGAGAAGTTTCTTGCCGCAAAAGACTTTGAGAGTGAAGTGCTAATCGTTAATGATGGCTCGCAGGATCGCACTACCAAAGTGGCTAGTGATTATATCGCGCAATACAAACAGAACGGTATCACATTGCGTGTGATAGAGAATCCTGGTAATCGTGGCAAAGGCTACAGTGTACGTAATGGCATGCTGAATACGCAGGGCGAAATTGCCCTCTTTACGGATGCAGATCTTTCTGCCCCAATCACAGAGGCAGATCGCCTTATTGCTCCGATTGTGGCAGGAGAATATGATGTTGTTTTTGGCTCGCGTGCGCTGGCAGAATCGTTTATCTCTACACATCAATCGACACTGCGTGAAGTGGCAGGACGTACCTTTAACCTGTTAATGCATACCATTACCGGCCTAGACTTCAAAGATACTCAATGTGGCTTCAAAGCGTTCCGTATGCCAGATGCCCGCGGTGTCTTTGAACGACAGCGTATACAGGGTTTTGGCTTTGATGTTGAAGTGCTCTATATTGCCAAAAAACATGGCCTGCGCCTGCTAGAGTTGCCGGTTGTCTGGGGACATATGGAAGGCTCTCGGGTCAACTTTCTTAATGGCCTGCTAGCATTTTCCGATCTACTTACAATTCGCTGGAACGATATCTGCCGCCGTTACACGCCACTGCCTGTGGCAAGCAAAGCGGATGCAGTAACCATGCCTTAAATTAACAATGTCAAAAATCAAGATTCTTCCTGATACTCTTGCCAACAAGATTGCAGCCGGCGAAGTGGTCGAAAGACCTGCCTCGGTTGTAAAAGAATTACTGGAAAACTCGCTGGATGCTAATGCCCGTCGTGTACGTGTAGAGATAGATGGCGGTGGCAAGCGACTTATTAAACTGACTGATGATGGTGAAGGGATGGTGCGCGAAGACGCAATAATGGCTTTTGAGCGTCATGCCACCAGCAAGCTACGCGATTTTGATGAACTGGAAAAGATTCAGACACTAGGCTTCCGTGGTGAAGCCCTACCTTCAATCGCCTCTGTAGCTAAAGTCTACCTACGTACTAAGACTGCCATTGAACTAGAAGGCACAGAGATAGAGATTGCCGGCGGTCGTATGCTTAATGTACGGGATCTGGCTTGGCCAGGTGGTACAGAGATGGAGATCCAGGAACTCTTCTTTAATGTACCAGCACGGCGCAAATTTCTTAAGAGTGATACTACAGAAAGTTCCCATATCGCCAATCTTGTCACCCATTATTCATTAGCCAATCCAAGTATCAGTTTTACCCTAGTACAGAACAATCGTGAGGTGATTGCTGCTACTCCGGTCGAGACATTACGCGAACGCGCCTATCAAATCTTCGGTGCCGACTTTATCGAGAATCTTATTGAGATCGATATGTCTGGTGAAATAACCGTAAGTGGATTTGTCTCTAAACCACAAGAACAGCGCGCCTCACGTGATGCTCAATACCTCTTTGTTAATGGCCGTTTTGTTCGTGATCGAGTGCTGGCAAAAGCGATTAGTGAGGCTTATAAGAATGTCATTCCATCTGGTACACATCCAGTGGTAATGCTTATGATCGAGTTGCCTTGCGAAGAGATCGATGTCAATGTCCATCCCGCGAAAACAGAAGTTCGTTTTCGCCGCCCCTTTGCTGTTCATGATGCAGTCTGTCAGGCTATACGTAGCGCGTTTACACGTACCAAGCCTTTTGCTAGCTTCCCTATGGCCAATGCGCCAACACCACAACTCGATTTCGAGCCAATATCTACACCATCTGAAACTCGTGATCAAGAACGCGCCTCCTTCAGTTCGATTCGCGAACTAACTCCAGAGAGTTGGTCAAGGCCATCGCCAGCAACAATCCCTCAAGATCTGCCCAGTGCGTTAGAATCACGTCCATTACCAAAACTTGCTGAGGTTGATGATCCTTTTGATCTCTCACCTATACAACCTACGGCAACGGCTCAAAACTTAGTAGAAAAGTCTATTCCTGAACCAGAGCCTGTGGTCGTGACTTCACCTATTACAGAAGCACCTCAACATACATCTGCAGCACTAGCTTGTGACGCACAAGTTGTACGTGCTGAAGAGACGGCTCAGTTTGCCGGTAGTGTTGTGCCATGCCCGTTAGGACAGTTGCATGACAGCTATATTGTTGCAGTAGATAGTCAAGGGCTTATGTTGATCGATCAACATGTTGCCCATGAGCGCATTCTCTTTGAATTTCATCTGGCACGAATACTAGCGCGTGAATTGGAAGTACAAAGGCTATTGATTCCTGAAACAATTGATCTTACTCCCGCACAATTGACAGCCTATGAACAGATTGCTACCGATCTTGAAGTAAGTGGTTTTGAAATGATGCGGCTTTCTGGTCGTACTATCGCGATCAAAGCAACTCCTGCGCTGCTCTCGGCAAATGATGCGCGTCTGCTGATACTAGAGTTCTTAACTGTGGTTGAGCGTGAGCGGCGGGCGATCTCAATCGAGCATTTTCAGCGCGAGATCGCCGCCAGTATTGCTTGCCGTGCTGCTATTAAGATCAATACTCCGCTTAGCGAAGAGAAGATGAAATGGTTGATCGATGAGTTAATGAAGACTCAGTCTCCTACCAATTGCCCACATGGGCGACCCATTATACTGCGCTTCTCTATGCGTGATATCGAACGCGGCTTTAAGCGTATTTAGTAGAAGACGGTTCTGCTTCTATGACGAGGCTTTACTTTTTTATAGTAAGGTTGCTGACCACGATTCCAGAGCAGATAATCAAGACCCATTGCTGTCACTTTGTGTCCTGTCTTTTGTAGGGCTTCTACCAAAAGCTCTACAGCATGAACTGCACAAGCTCTAATCTCTATCTCTTCAGCAGAACCAGGAGAAATTAACTCTTCTGCATCTATACGGGCAGCCAAAGATTTATCATACAGAAGAACATTATCTACTCTAAGAACATGTGGGACAAGATTATCAGCAAAGATAGTTATATTGTTTAGATCATCAAAATGTCCTATTCCTTCACCGGCAAATGCTAGCGAAAGATCAGCAGCAGTCAATTGTGCTCTTTTATAAAATGGCACTACCAGTCCATTGTAGTTTTCAACATCATTGAAATAAGGCATTTC
>JBFLVQ010000001.1:0-53502 GCA_040758525.1 Acidobacteriota bacterium | reverse complement strand
TAGGGGGCGGATAATTCTGTGGTGGCGGTGGCGGTTGTGGTGGTAGTGGTTGAGGGGGTTGAGGTGGTTGTGGAGGAGTTGCCATCGCTCCTGTGGGCTGACCACAGTGTATACAGAATCGATATCCTTCCGGTACAGGATTGCCGCATTTGGTACAGTTCATCGCTCTTGCCTCCTAAAAAAGCCGTTTCTTGGCGATAATATCACACAGGCAATGAGCCAATCACATTTAGTTGGAGGAACATTTATGTCTAAAGTACTTGTTAATAAACAGGGACACATAACTACAATTACAATAAATCGGCCTGAACAGAAGAATGCTATCGATCAAGAGACAGCAGAGTTATTAATGAAGGCATGGATAGACTTCCGCGATGATGATAACCAGTATGTTGCTGTCTTTACTGGTAATGGTGATACATTCTGTGCTGGCGCAGATCTGAAAAGCTATGTATCGCAAGCCTCTACACTACCTCAATCAGGTAATCAACTACGACGATTTATCTACAATGGTCCTGGTTATATGGGCTATACACGGCAGACCGATATATTCAAGCCTATTATTGGAGCCATCAATGGAGGGGCATTTGCCGGTGGTCTGGAACTGGCCTGCTTGGCCGATTTCCGTATTGCTTCTGAACAGGCAGAGTTTGGCGTATTATGTCGGCGCTGGAATGTGCCACTACTTGATGGTGGTACACAGCGCTTACCACATATCGTTGGGTTGGGTAATGCACTAGAGTTAATCATTACTGGTAAACGTATAGATGTGCAGCATGCATACCGTATCGGTCTGGTTAATGAGGTTGTGCCACCTGAGCGATTGATGACACGTGTTTATGAGATTGCCGAAGGGATCTGTGCAATGCCACAAGGTGCTATACGCACAGATAAACAGGCAGTGATGAATGGGCTAGGCAGGACACTGGAAGAGGGTTTGCGGATAGAGGCTCAGCTAGGTCAATACCCACTTGGTAGTCCAGATATGGAGGAAGGAATACGCGCCTTCGCAGAGAAGCGTAAACCAAATTTTCTACAAAAAGATTAATTAGCAGCACTCGTGACGGCTCTGAAGTGAAATTTGAATCTATCTCTTTTGTCTAGGGCTGAAAGCCAAATAATTAAAAGTAGGAAGAGAGTAGTATGCCTTCACGAGCGCGATGCTATCAAAATGGATTCTCTCTGCTAGAGTTGATCTTATTGACAGCTCTGATCGCGATTATTATAGCAATCGCGATCCCCAATCTCTTCGCAGTTATTCGCGTTGCACGGGAAAGCCGCGCGCTGGCTAATATCAAAACTATTAGCAATTCACAGAATCTTTTTTATAGTAGTTTGGGACGTTACGCAATATTCGAAGAGCTATTTCGCCGTGACTATCTTACTACTAGTCAATATACACGCAATGTGCCTACGATTGCCGGTCTACCTTCTAATACTGCCTCTGAAGTCGTTTCTGATGGCGCTTATGACTATAGTTTCCGCTACAGTGCAGATGCACAAGGCTTCACACTTGATGCCGATCCCAAGAAGAATCTTACTGCTACACACAGATCTTTTCGCTACCGTACTAGCCGTACAACTATGGCTGGTCTCTCTGGTGCAATGGATATTATTTTAGTTGCCGGCCCCAGCGCTACATCACTCCCTTCCGCAGCTTATCGGCCACTACGACCTTGAATATTAAAGAGAAGGATAGCATATGGATAGATCACTGTTTCGATCAAACGTTGTCAACCGTGTACGCGGCTCGATCATTGCAGCAAGACTAGCTTTTGTTGAGCAACAATGGGGTAAAGATGGTTGGCAGTCATTAATAGACAAATTACCAATTAACGAGCGCAGCCGCTTAAATAGCGTGATTTTTGAGTATAACTGGTTCAACTACACAACCCTTGAGCTTATTGATCAACTTATTGTAAGAGAATTGGCAGCGGGTGATCGCACTATACTACGCCAATTAGGTCGCTTTAGCGCTCACTACAATTATTCACGCTTGCCTATGCAACTGCTTGAACTGTCGCCGCAAGAGATCTTAAAACGAGCCGTACGTCTCAATGTGCTCTACCAGGATTTTGGTAGTTGTCGTTATGAAACTATTGTTGATACAGATCAAATAAAAGCTGTAGTGCTTGTCTACCATTATCCCAAAGAAGTCTCTTGTGACTATTGTCAAAGCGCACTGGGCTATTTCGAAGCACTACTGGAATTGATTGGTTGTATTGCTGTAGAGGTTAAAGAGAAACACAGTTCTGAATATAACAGCACAACACATCGTTATGAGATTAGCTGGAAAGCAGTGTCAGGGCCAACCGCGCTGCCGGTGACAAGAAGTAATGCTCGTCAGTCATCAATGACACTGATCGTGCGGCCTACAAATAAAAGACCAGTTGTCACTAATACTGTGAAGATAGACAAAAGAGCTTTTTCTCGGCGTACTCACATATTGGCACTGTTAATCTTTGTCTTTCTCCTGTTAGGTGTTGTACAGGTATTCTTGCATTCGATCTATGCAGCAGATGAGCCTGTGGTGATGGAAAAGATCTATCGTTACAACTGTATAGGAACATTGCCAGCAGAACTAAGAATCGATAGACCAAATCTTTTGCTTAAGACTGGTCAAGATTGGACCAATGTAAAGATTGTCGCCAACTTGGCTGGGACAACTTACCATTATAGGGTTCAACAGTTGATCGGAGAAGCTACCATTGAGATCGGTCTGGGAGAATTTCTTGATGTAAGCAACCGATCTTTTAACACACAACAACCACCCAGCAACTATTCCATTAGTGCTCAAGTCGATCAACAACGCCAGTCTTGTGATTGCCTGCTGGAAGAATAGGGATTCCTATTAACTGTGATTAAGTTTATCTACCAGAGCGCGATAGGCAGTGAGTAATTTAGCTTCAATCTCTTGCCACTGGGACTCTTTTACCCCACCAACCGCCAACGCACAGGCATCTCTTTGTCGCATTGCAGCAGCACGTGCCGCGGCATAATCGTGTAGATCTTCTGCTGGTAAACCATAAAGCTCTGCTGTTGATGATGCAATCGCGTTTATCAGCGCCTCTTCACCGTAATGGTCTTGCTCGCGGTGCACAATCCACCACTCTAGTTCTAGCTCTGCGATACGATCAGCATTGCTTGGCAAATGACCAATCTTACAGAGCGCGCTAAAGTAGTTACGCAGATAAGGAAGAGCCTGCTGATAATCATTGCGGTTTTTGCCATCCTTAAAGACAATGGCGGCACGGGCAGCACGATAAGCATTAAGGTTTGCGCGCAGAAAAGGGAAACCATTTTGGCTACGTAGTTTTGTTACTAACAGCCAATAGAGACGCAGCTTTCTTTTATCATAATAAGCACGCCACATATCCGTTTCTAGGCGGGCGATTTCAGCAGCGTCAAAGTGGCGTAGGTCGGCAGACCAGGGACCATAGAGATCGATCAGTGCCCAACCTATCATAAGTAGGGAAATGATGGCGGCAGTCATTAACCGCCGCCGTAGACGCTCTTTGTTAGGTTTAGTCGATTGCATAATCTACATCTAGCGTGCGGACAGGGTAAATGGTATCGCAGGTGGATTACCAGCACGTGCCCCTATATATACTAGGTCAGTATGTTCCTCACCATCTATGCGTAGATGGAATTTAAGATTCTTGGCATCGGTACGAAAGTCAAAGCCATCGATCGCACCTTCAGTAGTAAGATCGAAGACAATATGATTATCGCTACGGACATTAACCCAATCCTTTTTCTCTGCTTTCACAGTACGTAGCTCATAGATACGACCGCCCTGTGCTTCGATCTCACCGCTGAAGAGGTGACGCTTACGTGCTGTGGTGGTGCGTAAGTGCCATAGGCCAAACTTATCGCGCCAAAGTAGATAACGTTGTGTTGAGCCTTCCCCCATTCCTTCTGGCTTGCCAAAAGGTTGTAATGGTTGGGCTCCACTTCGTTCTTCTCGTTTCGACTTTGCATCAGGATTAACAATCGAAAAAGGAATCTCACGGGGATTGCTACCAGTAAGGCCTACATAGACCAGATCCGGGCGATCTTTGTTGTCCATAAGCAGGCGGAAACGTATATTCTGGGCATCAGATTTAAAATCGAAGCCATCCAGACCCTCATCTGTGCTGAGATCGAAAAAGATTCGTTGACCTTGTGGGGCGATCTGTACCCAATCATTGCGCTCACGTCGGAAAGTGCTAAGGTCGTAGATACGACCATTATCGGTCAGTACTTCACCATGGAAACGGTGCTGGTCACGTGCTGTGGTAGTACGCAAATGCCATCCTTGGTTATCATGCCAGATCAGATAGCGGTGTGTAGAACCTTTGCCCATTCCGCGTGGTTGTCCTTCTGGGTTGAGGCCTTGATGTACACTGCGCTGGCCTGCGCTGGCCGTGACCAACCCTAACATTGCCAAGATAGTTACAATCAGTGCTAAACGAACCATACTTTTATCTCCTCGCTGCTGCTTCCTGAAAACTTGACGGCGTACTGTCGCCGAGTAATGGTTTATTTCTTACTACAGATCTATTACTATAGTATTACTCGCCAAGTGAACTAGCTCGACATCAATATATATTCTAGCTGCTTAATAGATATTTGGGGAATCGGTGTAGCAGTTTGGGGTTTTAGAAAGATAAATCCATCTAAAAGGGAGGCAGGGGATGCGAAAAGCTATATGGACTATATTATGGAAATCTCTATTTACCTTAATATTTCTTATTAATGTAGTGCCAGCTTGGGGGCAAAGCTCAACCACGGCTAGTATCACTGGTACAGTGATCGATCCAGATGGTGGCGTGCTCGGCAATGTAGTTATTAGTGCTAAAAATATTAATACCAAGTTTACCCGCGAAGCAGTATCAGATGAGGATGGCGCGTTTTTGCTTAATGAATTACCGCCTGGTCCTTACGAATTGACGGTTATGGCGGAAGGGTTTGCTGTACAGACTGCGCGTATGGTGCTGGAGCTTGGCCGCACGGTTCGATTAACTTTCAATATGAAAATAGGCCAAACCACCGACACTATTGAAGTGACGGCGCTAAGTCTGTTCGAAGATAAGACAGAGAGCAGCACTAACATTGATAGTGGAAGAATTGAGAGTCTGCCTATCAACCGACGTAACTTTATCGACTTCACTCTGATAACACCACGTGTGACTTCCGATCGTATCCCTCCTCAAGGAATTACCCAGACTTCTGGACTCTCTTTCAATGGTCAGAGCCCTCGTTTTAACAGTTTCACAATTGACGGTGTTGATAATAATAATAGTGGTTCAGGCTCAATACGTTCAAATTTCAGTCAAGATGCTGTGCAAGAGTTCCAGGTTGTTTCTGATAGCTATTCGGCAGAATTTGGTCGCGCCCTTGGGGGCGTTATCAATATTGTAACAAAGTCTGGTAGTAACGATTTTCACGGCAGTCTCTTCGCCTTCTTCCGTAATGATGAACTGAGTGCGCGCAACGCTTTTACCAATATCGATCCACCCTTTGAACAGGGCCAATTTGGTGCCACAATTTCTGGTCCTATTAAACAAGATAAGGCATTCTTCTTTGCCTCTTTTGAAAGACTTTCTGTTAAACAGAACAATATCATTACCATTACTGATGATACGATCGCCTCGCTACGTCGTCAGGGTTTTGATGTACGTAATGGTCCAGTGCCATTCTCACTTGGTCAGACCTCTTTCTTTGGACGTGTTGATTTCAAGCTCTCACCCAGCGATACGCTCTATCTACGTTACAATGGTGGCTTCAACTACAATGGTGCGATCGAGACATTTGGCGGTTTAATAGCGGAAACCGCTGGTGGCTTACAGAAAGTCGACGACAACAGTTTTGCTGTCAATAATACCTATATTAATACCGGGCTCAACCTGGTTAATGAGACACGCTTCCTTTACAGCCGTGGCAGTCAAGATCTAATACCACTGGCAGGCGGTCCACAAGTACGGCTAGTTGCGCCAGAAGGACAGATAACCTTGGGACGTGCTACCTTTCTGCCACAACTTGAGCGTATTGCTGACATTATTCAGATCGTTAATAACGTAACCCTTACACGTGGTCGCAATCAGATCAAGTTTGGCATAGATTATGCCGATCTGCGTGGTAAGAGTAGCCTACCGACTTTCAATGCAGGTTTTGCCACCTTTACACCATTCAATTTCTCGGCACTTACAGGCATTCCTGGTCTGCCCAATCTTAATGGGTTGGAGGCCTTGGATCCTACCTTGCGCTCACCTGCACAACGTAGCTTTCTTACATTACTGGCTGGCTTATTGCCATCAATGGCGCCAGGCTTCCCAGCCGGGCTGCCACTTGCTGATCTACCTTTACCACAGGCCTATCTACAGGGCTTTGGCAACCAAATACTGCCTGTTAGCGGAGACTTCTTTGCTGCTTTTGTACAGAATGATATACGTGTGCGACCAAATCTGCTGTTGAAGTTAGGTTTACGCTATGATCTCAATCTATTCAGATTTTTGCCAAAAAATAGCGGCAACATTGCCCCTCGCATAGGCATATCTTATCGTCCTGGCTGGCTCTCAAAGATGAATCTACGCGCTTCCTATGGACTCTTCTTCAATGCACCACTCGTAGGCATTCCCTTTGCAACAGAGTTTTTCCAACGAGGCGCGCTAAAGTTAGCAGTAATTCCTTTCCCATTCTCTATTCTGCCTTATTCACAACCAGGCCGAAGTTTCCCCATCTCCAATGATATTCCTAGCGGGGTCAATTTTAGACCACAGCTTAGCCAGGTACTGGAATTCGATCCCAATCTACGTGCTGGTTATACACAACAAGCCAGCACTGGATTCGATTACCTGCTTGGCAAGAATACGGCTATTTCTCTTACTTATGATTTTGTTCGGGGTATCAAGTTGATTGCCAACCGCAACATCAACCCAATTGTACGACCCACCGGCAACCCACTTACCAGCGCATTAACTGGACGTGTTGATCCCACACGAGGTAATGTCAATCAGTATCAATCGGCCTTTGATAGCTATTACCATGCTTTTACGATCTCTCTAAACCAGAGATTTAGGGATAAATTTACTTTCCTAGTTAACTACGTTTTCTCGAAAGGGATCGATAATTTCATAGATATTCGCACAGATCTATTTGAGACCGTCAATTCACTACGACCACGTGATGAACGTGGGCTCTCATTGCAAGATGTACGCAATCGTTTTGTCTTTTCTGGTTTATGGAACATTGACTATGGCAAGAATCCACTACTTAATGGATATCAGATCTCTACCATTATCACACTCAATAGTGGGCGGCCTTACAATCTGCTAGCAGGTGTGGATCTTAATCAGAATGGCGACAATCCGCCTGGTGACCGACCGCTTATTGGTGGTGTGCCGATCGGTCGCAATACTGGTATTACCCCTGGGTTTGCCAATGTTGATCTACGTTTCACACGTTCAATAAATGTCAATGAGCGTGTACGTATACAGGGGATCGTAGAAATTTTTAATGCATTTAATCGTGTAAATATCAGCGATGTTGCGCGTATCTTTCCACCTGATTCACAAGGTCGCTTTAACCTACCAGCACGTGATGGAGATGGGCGTTTCATTGTTACCCGCGACCGCTTCCGTGGCGCCTTTGCTCCTCGCCAATATCAACTCGGCCTACGTGTTAACTTCTAAAGATCATAATATTGTATATAAGGGCACAGAGAGATTAACGCTTCTCTCTGTGCTGGCAATGGTTTGTTGACTTGTTGTAAAGATTTGACAGTCGTGCCAAAGTCAGATATCCTGACCTTCTCTTTCTTTGACCGGCGGGATAAGTTATCAATTAAGGCAGCTATCATGAATCTTGACATACCCGAGGAATATATCGATTTTCGCACTGCCGTTTATAAGTTTGCCAAGGAACAGCTTGCTCCTCAGGCAGAAGAGCTTGATGCACGTGGAGAGTTCTCTTGGGAGAATTGGCGGGCGTTGGCAGGCATGGGCCTGTTAGGACTGCCTTTTCCTGAGCAGTACGGCGGCAGCAATGCTTCTCCGCTTGCTACCGCTATTGCAATGGAGGCAGTAGGGCATAGCGGGGTCGATTCTGGCACTACCCTGGCTTGGGGCGCACATACGATCTTGGCTGGTGTGCCGATCTGGCTACTTGGCAATGAGGAACAGAAGCGGCGCTACTTGCCTAAGCTTGCTAGCGGAGAATGGGTAGGAGGTTTTGGTCTTACCGAGCCAGATTCAGGCTCGGATGCTGCGGCGATGCGCACTATTGCTGAGCGGCGTGGCGATCATTATGTACTTAACGGCTCAAAGATGTTTATTACCAATGGGCCGATCGGACATATCTTTATTGTCTTTGCAGTTACCGATAAGAAAAAAGGCAATCGCGGTATCTCGACTTTTATTGTCGAGCAGAACTTTGCTGGCTTTTCCGCAGGTAGAGAGCTGAACAAGATGGGCAATCGTACCTCTACAACCAGCGAACTATACTTCGATAACTGTGAGGTGCCGGCGGAGAATCTGCTAGGGCCTGAGAATATGGGCTTTATTTCGGTAGGCAAGGAGATCCTGGAATGGGAACGCTCTTGTATGATTGCGCCAATTGTTGGCGGTATGCAGTATATACTTGAGCAATGTATTAAGTATGCAAAAGAGCGTAAACAGTTTGGCCAGCCGATTGCGAATTTCCAGGCGATCCAGCACAAGCTTGCCGATATGAAGGTTGCTATTGATGCTGCGCGGCTGCTTATCTACCGAGTCGCATGTATGAAAGGGAAGGGGCAGAGCGCAATGATGGAGGCGTCTATTGCCAAGCTCTTCACAACCGAATCAGC
The DNA here is from genome assembly GCA_040758525.1 of Acidobacteriota bacterium. Lineage (GTDB taxonomy): Bacteria > Acidobacteriota > Blastocatellia > Chloracidobacteriales > JADJPF01 > JBFLVQ01. The sequence continues at coordinate 44,675 of JBFLVQ010000001.1, read as the reverse complement.
AGTGCGTCTGGCTAATGACGCCGTACAAATTTTTGGCGGTTATGGCTATATACATGACTACCCAGTCGAGCGTTTCTATCGTGATATAAAAGTTGCTACGCTAGGCGCGGGTACTTCGGAAGTACAGAAGATGATTATTGCTGCCGAAATGCTCAAGAAGAGATTGTGAATTACAGGAGTTTTCGTATATGGGCTTTATTAATAAGAATGAAAGATTAGCGCGTACAGATTTTACCTTCTACATTCCTACCCAGGTAAAGTTCGGTATTGGTAAGGCATCTGCGCTTGCCGGTGAGTTACAGATGGAAGATGACCTGGCAGCACATAATAGCGTGCTGATCGTCAGTGATAAGGGTGTAGTAGGCGCCGGTCTAATAGATAAAGTGAAAGCAGGATTGGACGGTTCTGACTATCAGGTTAAAGCGATCTTTGATGATGTGCCACCCGATTCAGACCTTATTGTAGTAACAAAAGTTGCTCAGATGATACAAGAGCTAGCTATCGATCTTATCATTGCAGTAGGTGGAGGCAGTGTAATGGACACCTCTAAGCTGGCTGCTATGATTGGTGCGTATGGCGGCACGGTGCGCGATTATGAAGGTGGTTTTATGATACCAGGACCTTGTGTGCCAATCATTGCCGTTCCTACAACTGTGGGTACAGGCAGTGAAGTTTCAGTAGGTGCTGTGGTTAAAGATCATGAAACCAAGGCTAAGATCACAATTGCCAGTCCCTATCTATACCCACGTATGGCAGTGCTGGATCCTGAGATGGTAGCAACATTACCAGCCAAATTGGTTGCTTATACTGGTATGGATGCACTTACCCATGCTATTGAAGCTTATGTCTCGACAGAAAATCAGCCCATCTCGGAGGCGCTAGCGTTACGTGCCGCAGAGATGATCTTTGATAATCTAGCGACGGCGGTAAAACAGCCTGACGATACCGATGCACGCGCCAAGTTACAGATTGCCGCAATGATGGCTGGTATTGCCTTCTCAAATTCACCGGTTGGCGCCACACATGCGATTGCACATACTGTTGGCGGTCTATATGGTTTGCATCATGGACTCTCTAATGGGGTTGCCTTGCCCTATGTGATGGAGTTCAATCTGCCCAGTTGTCCCTCCCGTTATGCCGCACTAGCACGTGCTTTTGGAGTGAGCGCAGTAGATCTGTCAGATCTAGAGCTAGGTCAGCGTGCTATCGAACGTGTACGTGAACTAAATATAGCGGTTGGCATTCCTACTCGCTATCGTGAATTAAATGTCCCTGCTGATGATGAGGTAGTGAAGACCATTACAGAGATTGCAATGTGCGATATTTGTATGGCTTTCAATCCTCGCAAGGCAGATTTTGATGAGTTTCAGCCGCTTGTGCGGCAGATAGTTTAACTCTATTAAGTCAGGAGAATTATGATCAAGTATTATACGAAAGCCTGGCTAGATGAGTGTGCCCGGCGTATTCAAAGCGATGCAAAGTTTGAGCAAGAAGGTAAGAAACTGAGTGGCATTTTCACTTTTCGTGTCTACGATGGTCCCGATGGTAAGGACCGTATGATGGAGTGGACGTTTAAGCAAGGGAAGTTGGTAGACTGGAAGTATGATTCACAACCAACTCCTTGGCAGGAATTGCGCAATACTCCCTTTAATGCTGCTTGGATGATGCGTGCTACCTGTCCTTACAATATGATGGCAGCGCTCAATAAGGGTGAAATGGCGCCTATGCGTGCACTCACCTCGCCACACTATCAGATAGAAGGTAACAAGGTAACGCTGATGCAGCTTATGCGCCCAGTGAGTTACTGGAATCAGATCTGTGCATCAGTCGAGACCAATTATGATTATACTGATGAAAGCTCCCAAGAAGGCACGGGAGCAGAAGGGACTGTTACGTCCCCGGAGGGATAATGTTTGCAACCAAATTTCTACAAGATCAAGTGGCAATTATCACAGGGGGGGCGACAGGAATAGGTTTTGGCATCGCTAGTAAGTATGGGGAGTTGGGTGCCAAGATAGTAATTGCTAGCCGTAAACAAGAACAGCTTGATAAGGCTGTAGAGGAGTTGACTAGCAAAGGTATAGAAGCGGTCGCGATCGCTACTGATGTACGTGATCCCCAACAAGTCGATCAGTTGATGGCAAAGACTGTAGAACGATTCGGCCATATCGATATACTGGTTAATAATGCTGCAGGCAATTTTGTCTGTCTAACCGAGAACCTCTCGATCAATGGCTGGAATTCGGTTATTAACATTGTCCTCAATGGTACGTTCTACTGTTCACGCGCTGCAGGGCTGCAGATGATCAAACAGAAGCGTGGCAAGATCCTAAATATTGTTGCTACCTATGCCTGGACAGGTGGTCCCGGTACCATTCATAGTGCCTGTGCTAAAGCTGGGGTAATTACCATGACACAGACATTGGCGGTAGAATGGGCGCCTTACAATATACGTGTCAATGCACTGGCGCCTGGTCCGATTGAGAATACTGGTGCTGCCAAGCTTTGGGCTTTTCCAGGTCTCAAAGAGAAGCTTGAGAAGGACGTACCCCTGCAGCGTTTTGGTAGTATTGAAGAGATGGCCAATATCTGTGCCTTTCTAGTCTCCGATATGGCTGACTATATCACTGGTGATGTGATAGTCGCAGATGGTGGCGCATGGCTCAACAAGGGAACCTTCCATTTCGAAGGGGTAAGTTAAATCGGACAGATCGAATAGGAACAGAGCCTCAGTGGCCTGATTTATGGTGACGCAGGCGGAGGTTGTCTCAACAGAGCAGTATATCAGCGGTGCGGGGCTGCGCGCCTGGCAGTGGTTTGCCCAACGTAGTGATAGGCAGATTCTCCTGCTGCTTCTCACCATTGCTGCTATTGTCTTTGCCAACTCGCTGAGGAATCATTTCGTCTATGATGACTATCTATTGATTGTTTCCAATAATGCGCTACGTGATTGGAGCTATTTTAGTCGTGCCTTCATAGATCCGCCTGCTTATGATGTATCCTGGCTCAATTCCAAATCTGGAGTGACGCTTCACTATCGGCCTTTTACTCGTATGCTCTTTGCCCTCGCCTTTCAAATGTTTGGCGAGTATGAACCATATTGGCATCTGCTCAACCTACTACTCTTTCTTGGAATAGTGGCGCTTGCCTATGTAGTTGTCAGGCAACTAAGCGGTGCGAGGGCAGTAGCAGCATTAAGTCTATTACTATTTATCAGCCATCCTATACATTCGGAAGTAGTAGCATGGGTTAACTGTTTAGGTGACACATTACATGCACTCTTCTTTCTAGCAGGATTTGCTCTCTATCTGCAGGCGCGCGCTCAGCAGAGCAGGATCTTCTTGCTAGGTTCAATGGTATTAGTGTTGGCAGCATTACTAAGTAAAGAAGCGGCGCTCTGTTTTCCTATTCTGGTTGCTTTCCACCAATTGATATTTATTAAAGAATCGAACTTTATTAAGAGAACCATCAAGGCGATGGGGGCAACATTACCATTTTTGGCAATGGTGGTGATCTATTTAGGGCTACGTTACTATGCTTATGGTGGCTCAGGACGGATTGGACTAGGCGCCAATATGAAGCTTGATGCAGTATTACTGACTATCCCAGAGGTGATCCTAGAATATCTTAGAATACTTATCTTCCCAATGGGATTGAGTGCTATCTATAGTCTATCACCTGTTACTAGTCTTGCTAGCTTAGCATTCTGGTTGCCACTATTATTGCTTATTGCAATCGCTGCCATTATCTGGTTGCGTACACCAAACACAATTATCTTTGCTGCTGGTTGGATTCTTATCACCTTAATGCCAGTGCTTAATCTAGGAGCATTCAGACCTGGATTAATAGTCCAAGATCGCTATGCATTTCTTCCTTCGCTCGGTTTCTCGATCGCGCTAGCAATAGGACTTAACGCGCTCTTTGAGAGTAAAGCGATATTGGTATACATCAAATCGCTAATAGTAGGGGGTTGTATTGCGATGATAATAGGCTTCTCAATAATGACGATCAGGCAGAATAGCTTCTGGTATAGCGATCTTGATCTTTGGAAGCGTGCCGTGGCAGAGAATACGACTTCCGAGCTTGCTCATTGCAACTATGCATCAGCACTCTATATAGAAGGGAAAAAGGATGAAGCTGCTAATCACTATCAATTTAGTCTAGCGCTAAAGAATGGTGAATCGGGTTGTGCTTGTACAGGATTAGGACTCTACTATTCTTCGCTGGGAGATTATGACCGCGCGACATACTTTTACGAGCGCACAATAGAGATGAATGCAGTAAACAATCTGCTGGTTTATACCAATCTTGCCCAGATATATATAAAAAGGGGACAAAGAAGTAAGGCAATAGAACTGCTTAGCAGAACTACTGCTAACTATCCTGATTTCCAGCAAGCCCGCCTGTTACTTGAACAGATAACAACTACTGAAGATAGGCGTATAGGTGAATAATCTATGGATTTTGAATTGACTGAGATACAACAACAATATCTAAAATCATTGCGCGAGTTCTTACGTGCCGAAATTCTCCCGCATACACGCGCTATTGAGGAGAATGTAGAGATATTGCGTACAAACCTAGCTAAACTGGCTCAGTTTGGACTCTGCGCACTCTCCTTTCCCGAAGAGTATGGTGGCAGTGGTGCCGACATAATTACCAATATATTGGCCTGGCTTGAGCTAGCGCGGGTCTGCCCATCGACTTTCTTATCTATGGGTGCCAGCACAGGCCTATGTGGCTATACAATTCTTAGTCTAGGCACAGCAGAGCAGAAAGAGAAGTATCTCAGACCATTGGCGCGTGGTGAGAATATTGGCGCTATGGCACTTACTGAGCCTAGCGCTGGCTCTGACCTTGCTGCTGCTAAGACCAAGGCGGTACTACAGAATGGCCAGTATCTATTGAATGGTTCAAAGATGTTCTGTACCAATGGACCAGTTGCCGATTGTGTCTTGGTGCTTGCTGTCACAGGTGAGACCGGCGGTCCGCATCAGATGAGCCTGATCATTGTTGATAAGGATTGTCCAGGATGGAGCTCTGGACCACCATTGGACAAGATGGGTGTACGTGGTTCGCCTACTAGCGCTCTCTATTTTGATGATTGTCATGTACCAGCTAATAATCTTTTGGGAAAAGCAAACCAAGGTTTTTATCATACAATGAACTGCCTGACATTTTTCCGTATAGGTATGTCCTGCTTCTCCTTGGGGATTGCGAAGGCTAGTCTAGACGAGGCGATTAAGTATGCTAATGAGCGCGAGGTTTTTGGCCAACCAATCTATAACTTTCAGGATGTTGGTTTCCGACTTGCCGAAGTGAAGGCAGAGATCGATGCAGCAGAGATGTTGATATTGCAGGCTGCCTGGAAGTTTCAATCTGGTGCTGATGCTACTATGGAAGCTTCAATGGCAAAGCTTTTTGCTTCTGAGGTAGGCAAACGAGCTGCTGATGCCGCCGTACAAGTGCATGGAGGATATGGTTATATCACTGATTATCGTGTAGAACAGCTATACCGTGATGCACGTTTAGGTGAAATTGGTGAAGGAGTCTCGGAAGTGCAGCGTATGCTGATTGCCCGCGGCTTGCTCTTTTGATCGTGAATATCAATTCTTATATCGTCGTTGCCATAACATCCATCCTAATGCTAGTACGATCAACAATAGGGTTATTAATGCAATAATAACTCCATTAACAAATGAGCTAGGACGATACTCCAAGATCAACTCACCTTGTGCGCCAGCAGGTAATCGTACTGCTGGTAGAAAATAGTTTATCACTTCAACAGGTACTTCTTTACCATTAAGAGTGGCACGATAGCCTGGATACCAAGGTCGAGAGAATAACACCAGTGATTCTCCACTACTGTTAAGTGGCTCTACCTGAGCAATGGCGCGTAGGCGAGTCTCTGTTACCAGTTTGACATTGGTAGCAGCAAAGCTTAATTGTTGGCCAGAGCTAGGTGTTTGACTTAACAGTAGCAGTGGGACAGATGGTCTAGTACGGAATTCAAACCATCTTAATCCATATTCATCGTTTGAGATTGATTGTACTGATAAGAGTGAGCGTACATGTGGGCTAGGCGGTCCTATTCGGTGGAATATCGTGCCTTCATCAAAGTCTGCTACTTGTTGCCAGCCTTGCTGTATAAGCATGGCGCTTTCTGTTTTCATAGTTGCAGGAATAATCAATCCATCAACACCCATAAGTTGTAATAGTCCTTCAGCACCTGTCTCCTTTTGTAGAATGGCTCTAGCTGCTCTTCTATTCAAATATCCTTGTCCGCTAAAACGAAAAATGTACCAGAAATTGGTCAACTCCATAGCACTATAACCATTGACAAGTTGCAAGCCTGCATACATAGCAGTATTGCCAGGTCGTAATACAGGACCTAGATTGGGCTGATATGTCTTGAATGCATCCCAACGATCATATAGACAGAGATAACGTATCTCAGGATTGAGTGGCTCGACTTTGCGCATCTCTGAGAAGTCCCAACGCGGTATTTCTGTATTGGTCGGGATGTAACGGTAAGTAACTGCAAATGAGGTTAGTACTACTCCAACAATCGCCCATCTACGTAGTGCTGATGATGTAGCAAGAAATCGTTCTAATGCTGCCCAAATGGTAGAAATCAATATCAGGTTAATAGCTAATGAAAAGCTCTTATCAGTAAGATCCAAATTCAGTGATTGTGAAATTGCTAGTATTATCAATACAGAGCAGAGCGCCCATATACCAAGATTGTTTTGATACTGTTTGATAAATGGTTTTGCTGATTCAGTACCATTTTCCTTAACAATATTTTCGTTCACTATCAATTTTTCAGATCTGAAGAGCGCCAACCCTTCTGCTGCCAGTATTGTTAGTAAAAGATGCAGAAGCGATAACCAACGAAAGCTCCAGCGGAATGGAAAAGAGGATGGGCTTATAGAGAGTAACAGAGTGATAGCAAAGAGTCCCAATTCCCAACGGACTTTCTCAATAAACTTTTTTCGTAATACAATCAGTACTGCCAATAGAATCACAGCAGGTGCCAACCCACAGGCCAATTCTACTGATGCATGTGGGCGCCAGCCCAAAAATGTCATCCAGTTCACAGTGAATGAAGGCAAAATCAGGCCAGGTAGACTCAATATAGGCACAACCCACATCCAAGGTGCAATAGGGGTGATTTTTAAACGTACTGTATGATGGGAATATTCTATTAGCATTAGCAGAGCAGGAGCAGCGAGCCCTAACCCTAACAACCAAGCAACTGCCAATCGTGATAGCCTCTTGATACTATGATTGACACGCCATTGCCGTAATGCTAGCCAGACTGTGATCAATCCAATCATCAACACTGTAAAAGGTGCCCCTGCAGCAAGAATCAGATAGATGAAAAATCCTGCTAGAATACAACGAATTGCACTACTACCCGCTTGCAAAGACCATTGCAATCCCCACCATGCCCAAGGTAGCCAAGTAAAGGCGGTCATTCCTGGTGTCCAAGAGATCGCACACCATAGCAGTAGCCAACCATTGAGAGCAGTAACCAGACCTACCATCATCGATAGGTCTATGCTCAATGCTCGCTGTCTTGCTAGTCGAAATCCTCCTGCTGCTGTGATGCTTAAGTGTATGATCGAGAAGAGTGCTGCGGTGGCGGGTAAAGAGAGTTGTAGCTTCCAGATCAAAAAGAAGATTAAAGAAGTAGAGAGCGAGAATACTCCACACTGATACTCTGCTGCCAGCGCTCCTCCAAACCAGGAGTAAGGACTGAGCAATGGTAGCTCGCCTTCCTGCCAGCTTCGTGCGATGTCCCAGAGTCCAGGTAGGTGATAAGACTGTGCATCATCTACCCAGAAGAAATTGACATCCTGATAGAGTAACAATAGACAGAATACTACTACTAACAATCCCGCTGCAATGGTGTAGAGTGATTCTCGTACTGTAGAATATTGATGGTCCATTGTTAAACTATTTAATTAACAGTGATCACAGCAGATCGCCGCTGTTGTAATATTAGTATTATTGCCAGCGCTGTCAACAATAGGGTTATTAATGCAATAATGACTCCAATAACAAATGAGCTAGGACGATACTCCAAGATCAACTCACCTTGTGCGCCAGCAGGTAATCGTACTGCTGGTAGAAAATAGTTTATCACTTCAACAGGTACTTCTTTACCATTAAGAGTGGCACGATAGCCTGGATACCAAGGTCGAGAGAATAACACTAATGATTCTCCACTACTGTTAAGTGGCTCTACCTGAGCAATGGCGCGTAGGCGAGTCTCTGCTACCAGTTTGACATTGGTAGCAGCAAAGCTTAATTGTTGACTTGGCATTGATTCAGGTTTCAGCAAGACAAAGGGCGCGCTTACCTCAGTGCGTGAGACCAACCATGTTAATGCATTCATATAATCATTACTGGTTTGAACTGATAGCACAGAACGTATACGCGGGCTGGGAGGACCTGGACGATGGAATATCGAACCCTCTTCAGAAGAAGCAATTAGCTGCCATCCTTCTTCTAATAGTTTGGCTTTTGCTGAAGGAATACTATCAGGAACCACCAGTCCATCCACACCCATTAATGCTAGTAGCCCTGTCGAACCAATCTCCCTTTGTAGGGTAAGAAGCGCATTTGATCTATTCATATATCCTTGACCGCCGAGTTGCAGAAGATACCTGAGTCCAATTGGCATAATAGGACTGTAACCATTGATGAACTCTACTCCTGCACACATTGATGAATTGCCAAAGCGCACTATTGTGCCAACAGGTTTATCAGTTTTAAACATATCGTCACCACTATAGAGACTTAGGTAACGTATGTTGGGATCAAATGGCGCAACTTTGCTTATATTAGGAGAACATTTCCAGTGTGGGAGGGCTAGATTAGTAGGAATCTGTTGATAAGTAACCCAGAACGAAATCAATATAACGGCTACGGGAGTCAATCTGCGAATATGTGACTGGATCGAAAATACCTGTTCTACTATTGCCCAACATAATGAGATCAGCAGTAGTTTTATACCTAGCAGATAACTCTGTTCTGTAATATCTAAACGCAATATTAGTGATACTAACCAGACAATCATTACACCTGAAAATGCCCATACTCCACAATTGTTCTGAAAAACTTTTATCAATGGCTGAATATTATTAGTACTTTTGCTGTTAATCTGCTTAGTGCGAAGTAACTCCAATCCTTCTGCAGCCAGTATTGCCAATAGTAGATGTAGCAGTGATAGCCAGCGGAAACTCCAGCGCAATGGAAAAATTGAAGGGCCTATTGAGAGCAAAAAAGTCACAGCAAAGAGACCCAATTCCCAGCGAACTCTTTGTAGTAACTCTCTACGTAGCAGAATCAATGTAGTTGGAAAAATAATTGCAGGCGCCAACCCACAGGCCAACTCTACCGATGCATGTGGGCGCCAACCAAGGAATGTCAGCCAGGTCACTGTAAATGATGGCAGAATTAATCCTGGCAGACTATAGATAGGTACTACCCATAACCACTGTGTAACAAACCCCATTTTTTGACGTACAGCGTAGTTCGAATACTCGATCAACATCAACAGAGCAGGAGCAGCGAGCCCTAACCCTAACAACCAAGCAACTGCCAATCGTGATAGCCTCTTGATACTATGATTGACACGCCATTGCCGTAACGCTAGCCAGACTGTGATCAATCCAATCATCAACACTGTAAAAGGTGCCCCTGCAGCAAGAATCAGATAGATGAAAAATCCTGCTAGAATACAACGAATTGCACTACTACCCGCTTGCAAAGACCATTGCAATCCCCACCATGCCCAAGGCAGCCAGGCAAAAGAGGTCAGTGCAGGTATCCAGGCCACTGCCGCCCATAATAGTAACCAACCATTGAGAGCAGCAACCAGACCTACCATCATCGATAGGTCTATGCTCAATGCTCGCTGTCTTGCTAGTCGAAATCCTCCTGCTGCTGTGATGCTTAAGTGTATGATCGAGAAGAGTGCTGCGGTGGTTGGTAAGGAGAGTTGTAGCTTCCAGATCAAAAAGAAGATTAAAGAAGTAGAGAGCGAGAATATTCCATACTGATACTCTGCTGCCAGCGCTCCTCCAAACCAGGAGTAAGGACTGAGCAATGGTAGCTCGCCTTCCTGCCAGCTTCGTGCAATGTCCCACAATGCCGGTATATGCTGAGACTGTGCATCATCCACCCAGAAGAAGTTGGCATCCTGATAGAGTAACAATAGACAGAATACTACTACTAACAATCCCGCTGCAATGGTGTAGAGTGATTCTCGTACTGTAGAATATTGATGGTCCATTGTTAAGCTGTCTGATTAGCAGCGACCATAGCAGGCCGACGCTGCCACAACATCCACCCTAGCCCCAGCACTGTCAACAGTATCGTTGCCAGCGCAATCCCACTGCCAATAACAAATGAGTTAGGACGATACTCCAGGATCAACTCACCTTGTGCGCCAGCAGGTAATCGCACTGCTGGCATAATAAAGTTTACAATCTCGACCGGCACTTCTTTACCATTAAGAGTAGCACGATAGCCTGGATACCAAGGTCGAGAGAATAACACTAATGATTCTCCACTACTGCTAAGTGGCTCTACCTCAGCAATGGCACGTAGGCGAGTCTCTGCTACCAGTTTGACACTGGTGGCAGCAAAGCTTAATTGTTGACCAGAACTAGCTGCTTGTCCCCATAATAGGAATGGAGCGGCTGTTTCAATACGAGTCTCAAACCAGTTTAGTGCATCATCATTGCTTGAGGTTAATTGCACTGATGAAAGTGAGCGTACACGTAGACTGCGTGGCCCTATACGATGAAAGATCGTGCCTTCATCAAAATTTGCTACCTGTTGCCAACCTTGCTGTGTAAGGTTAGTGGTTTCTTTTCTCAAAGACGCGGGAATTATCAATCCATCGACACCAATAACTTGTAGTAGCCCTTCAGCACCAATCTCTTTTTGTAAGATATTCTTGGCGATATCTCTATTCATATATCCATGTCCACTAAAGCCTAGTAGGTATGCTAGCTTTATTGGCGCCATAGCACTATAACCATTAACGAGTTGTAAGCCTGCATACATAGCAGTATTGCCAGGCCGTAATACTGGACCTAGATTGGGCTGATATGTTTTGAAGGTATCCCAATAATCATAGAGGCTAAGATAACGAATTTCAGGATCGAGTGGCGTAGCAGTACGCATTTCTGGGAATTGCCAACGCGGTATTTCTGTGTTGGTGGGGATGTAATAGTAGGTAACTGCAAAGGCAACAAACACTACTGCAACAATAGCCCATCTTTGTAGGGTTGCTGTGATAGCAAGAAATCGCTCTACTACTGCCCAAATAGTGGAGATTAGAGCTAGATTAATACCTAATGAAAAATTGCTATCGGTAAGATCTAGCTTCAGTAATTGTGAAATTGCTAATACTATCAATACAGAACAGAGTGCCCATACACCAAGATTATTTTGATAGCGTTTAATAAACTGCTTTGTTGATCCAGTAATCTCTTGATTCAATAAATTATCGTCAGCTATTTTCTTAGTTCTTAAGAGAGCCAACCCTTCTGCTGCTACTATTGCCAGTACTAGATGGAGAAATGGTAGCCAACGAAAACTCCAGCGAAATGGAAAGAAAGATGGACTGACCGAGAGCAAAAGAGTCACTACAAAGAGACCCAATTCCCAGCGAACTTTCTTAATAAACTGTTTGCGCAACAGAATTAGTGCAGCTAAAAGAATAACGGTTGGTGCTAACCCACAAGCTAGCTCCACAGATGCATGTGGAAGTGGACCTAGCGCTGCCACCCAAGTCACTGTGAACGAGGGTAGAATCAGTCCAGGCAGACTAGATACAGGTACAATCAATTGCCATTGGGCAACCAGACCTATTTTTGAACGTATTGTCTGGTCAGAATATTCTGTCAACATTAACAAGGCAGGAGCAGCAAGTCCTAATGCTATCAGCCAAGCAACTGCCAATCGCGACAGTCTCTTGATACTATGATTAACACGCCATTGCCGTAACGCTAGCCAGACTGTGATCAACCCAATCATCAAGAGTGTAAAAGGCCAGCCTGCTGTTAGGATCAGATAGATGAAAAATCCTGCGAGAATGCAGCGAACTGCATTGTTGCCTTCTTGCAGAGATCCTTCCAATCCCCACCAAGCCCAAGGCAGCCAAGTAAAGCTGGTCATCCCTGGTGTCCAAGAGATTGCCGCCCATAATAGTAACCAACCATTGAGAGCAGCAACCAGACCTACCATCATCGATAGGTCTATGCTCAATGCTCGCTGTCTTGCTAGTCGAAATCCTCCTGCTGCTGTGATGCTTAAGTGTATGATCGAGAAGAGTGCTGCGGTGGTTGGTAAGGAGAGTTGTAGCTTCCAGATCAAAAAGAAGATTAAAGAAGTAGAGAGCGAGAATATTCCATACTGATACTCTGCTGCCAGCGCTCCTCCAAACCAGGAGTAAGGACTGAGCAATGGTAGCTCGCCTTCCTGCCAGCTTCGTGCAATGTCCCACAATGCCGGTATATGCTGAGACTGTGCATCATCCACCCAGAAGAAGTTGGCATCCTGATAGAGTAACAATAGACAGAATACTACTACTAACAATCCCGCTGCAATGGTGTAGAGTGATTCTCGTACTGTAGAATATTGATGGTCCATTGTTAAGCTGTCTGATTAGCAGCGACCATAGCAGGCCGACGCTGCCACAACATCCACCCTAGCCCCAGCACTGTCAACAGTATCGTTGCCAGCGCAATCCCACTGCCAATAACAAATGAGTTAGGACGATACTCCAGGATCAACTCACCTTGTGCGCCAGCAGGTAATCGCACTGCTGGCATAATAAAGTTTACAATCTCGACCGGCACTTCTTTACCATTAAGAGTAGCACGATAGCCTGGATACCAAGGTCGAGAGAATAACACTAATGATTCTCCACTACTGCTAAGTGGCTCTACCTCAGCAATGGCACGTAGGCGAGTCTCTTTAACCGGCCTAATTTTGATAGGAGCAAATTGTAATGGTTCTGATGTAGTAGATGATTGCGTTAATAACACGGGAGCAACAGGTCCACGACGGTTACCAAGCCAATTTAGCGCCTCTTTTTGAATCTCTCCTGAAAATGGTGTGGCTGATAAGATAACACGTACACGAGGATTGCGTAGACCTTCACGATGAAATACCATGCCTTCGTCTGTTGCCGTTACCATACGCCAACCACGCTCTGTTAAACTCGCTGCTTCTGCTTTCAAACTATTGGAAATTACTAGACCATCCACCCCCATTAGCGCTAATAATCCTTCTGGATCAGTCTCCTTTTGAAGAACTAGACGAGCATACCCACTGCTTAGACAGCCATGTCCGCCAAATTGAAATATGTATTTGAATCCTAATGGGAACATAGGAGTATAACCATTAATAAACTCTACACCACCAAAGTAAGGGGTATTGCTAGGCCGTAATATTGTACCAAAATCAGATTGCGACGATTTTAGCAGCAGGTCGCATTCATACAGGCTCATATATCTGATCGTGGCATCTAAAGGTGCGGTTTTCCGCAATGCTTCGGGAAATTTCCAATGTAATAAGAGCAGATCTCTAGGGAAATGCTGGTACGTTGCGAAAAAGGAGAGCAGTGTAACGATCAAGGGCATCCATATAGAGATAAGCGATCTTGGTGCAGCTATCTGTTCAACCAATGCCCAACCAGCAGATATCAATAATAGATAAATTCCTAGCGATAGACCTTGACGATTAGCATCTGGATAAAACAGACATGTTACCAATAGCGCTATTAATAGCAGCAGCAATGACCAAATTCCACAATTTGTCTGCAAGCGCTTGATTGACCAGATACTCTGTTTAGTAGAATTATCTGCACGAATAAGCGCCAATCCTTCGGCTGCTAATAATGCCAACAATAAGTGAAAAAGTGGCAGCCAGCGGAAGCTCCAGCGAAATACCCATAGGGAGGGACTGATACTTAACAGTAATACAATTGCAAATAGTCCCACTTCCCATCTCAGTTTATTAATATACTTTCTGCCTAGTAGTAATAATGATGTGATTAACAGTACGGCAGGCGCGAGTCCACATGCCAACTCAGTCATAGTATGTAGTTGCCAGCCGATAAAGGTAAATCTGGGTAGTGTAATAGCAGGTAGTATTAGTCCTAGTAGTCCAATTTTAGGTACTAGAAGAATGTTCTGCAGCGCTAGATCGGTTTTCAAACGTAGTGTACTTTTTGAATACTCAATAAGCATTAATAAGGCAGGAGCGGCAAGGCCTAATGCTATCAGCCAAGCAACTGCCAATCGCGATAGTCTCTTGATACTATGATTGACACGCCATTGCCGTAACGCTAGCCAGACTGTGATCAATCCAATCATCAAGAGTGTAAAAGGCCAGCCTGCTGTTAGGATCAGATAGATGAAAAATCCTGCGAGAATGCAGCGAACTGCACTGTTGCCCTCTTGCAGAGATCCTTCCAATCCCCACCAAGCCCAAGGCAGCCAGGCAAAGCTGGTTAATCCTGGTGTCCAAGCCGCCGCACCCCACAATATTAACCAACCATTGAGAGCAGCAACCAAACCTACCATCATCGATAGGTCTGTGCTCAATGCTCGCTGTCTTGCTAGTCGAAATGCTCCTGCTGCTGTGATGCTTAAGTGTATGATCGAGAAGAGTGCTGCAGTAGTTGGTAAGGAGAGTTGTAGCTTCCATACCAAAAAGAAGATTAGCGAAGTAGAGAGCGACAGTACTCCATACTGATACTCTGCTGCCAGCGCTCCTCCAAACCAGGAGTAGGGACTGAGTAGTGGCAATTCACCTTCCTGCCAACCTCGTGCGATGTCCCACAATGCCGGTAGATGTTCGGCCTGATAATCGTCACACCAGAAGAAGTAAGGATCTTGATAGAGCAGCAGTAGACAGAATATTGCTACTAGCAGGCCAATGCTGGCAGTCCTGAGCACTTCTAAAAGAATAGATTGGCGTGTCAGCATGAGATGAAATATCTAACTTGGTAAAGAGTTAAAATCTCAAACGTGCCGGTTTGATAAAGCGCTATTGGATACCGAAATCGACGATGCGCAGTAGGCCGGCTTTGTTTAGCGCGACTACTGTTTGAATTGTCTCTAAATCCCCCTGTAGACAGCGCAAACATTCTTTGAGCGGATGTGTGCCATCAAAGAGCTGTAGAATACGCATAGTCTCATCGGAAAAATCGGCGGAGAAAAAGTCTGGGTTGTCTTCGGTATTGACTGACATAAAAACATCGCCGGGGGGTAATTGTTCGATCAGACGTGTCTCTTCATCACGCCGTCGCATGGCTTCCATTAGAATACCCTGTATACTCTGTTTGATTGCTACCTCACGGTCCACTTTCTGACTATGGAAGTTGAAGTTTCCACCTTCCATACACCAATTGACCAGACAGTAGATACCTCTTTTACCCGCCAGATCCTCAAATTCTGCATCAATGATACGGCCCTGATCGAGATAAATAACACCCGTGCGGCCTGAGCGTGCTAGGTGTAGCACGCCGGATTTGTTACCAGAGGCGAGTGATTGTAGTAGATCAGGAAGAGGCATTTCTGAAAGTTTGCCTCGTACATCACCAGCCAGTCGTACTTTTTGCAGTAAGCGCCGCAGTCGTATCCCCAGTTCCTCAACGTCAAAGGGTTTAAGCCAATAATCTTCTACCCCGCCTTCCAATGCACGTATCTTCTCATCAATTTCTACACGCGCAGTCAAGAAGATAAAAGGAATATCACTCAGTTGCTCATTATTCTGTATATATTGGAAAATTCCATATCCATCCAGGCGTGGCATCATCACATCTGAGATAATAAAACTGGGATGGACATCTTTTAATTTTTCGATCGCGTCCTCACCATCGATTGCAGTAACAACACGACAACCAAATTCTGCCAACATATCGGCAAGCAGTTCGCGTACATCTTGATCATCCTCGATCACCATAGCCGTCTGTTCACTGAAAGTGAGCTTGGAAAGGTCTCCAGTAGTGCGGAAACTACCAGAAGGACGGCTCATTGCAGGCGGATGCTCACCAGTTGTGTTATGGGTACGATGTTCACTAGACGTTGATAAAACACGCCGCTCACCGGTAGGCGTAAGTGCACGCCGTTCCGCTGTTACAGTGAGAGGTCGGTATTCATTGGTAGTAGTAAAAGCACGGTATTCATCCGAAGATGTAAGCGCACGATTCTCACTCGTAGGGTTGCCTGTAGGGCTGTTAGCATGGACTCCGTGGGTGGTTTCTATCGCTGGCCGTTTGTGGGTGTTGGGAGACTGTGCAACTGTCTCCCCAGGTTGGGCTGTAATGGTGCTACTTACACCCATAGGCGCTAATGGTAGAGGTTCAACAGAGTGTGAAATATCCAACTCAACCAGGGAGTCTAGAGTTAAAGAATCGGCCTCAGTTTGGTCAGTCCCTAGTGTCACTTCTACAGCAATTGATGGGGCTTCGACAGCAACCAGCTTAGCTGCTACTTTCTCTTCTTCAATAACATTAGGTTGATCTATCGAGAGGCCGCTCTGTTCAATAATTGCAAGTACATCCCACACCCATTTGGTATCTGAAGAGCGTGTCACAATAAGCCGTTGGAAGTACTCTGAAGCTTGATCGCGTTGATTAGCTTGGCTATAAAGCTGGGCAATACGGCTGGCCAACTCTAGTGCTTTATCAGTACGGTCCTGCTGTAGATAGATCTCAACCATAAAAGGCAATTGAGTTGTATTAATATCACCTGCCTCAATCAATTCAGCTTTGTGAAAATAGATCAGCGCATGGTTCAGTTGGTTCTGACCAAGATAGTAGTTTGCTAGTTCTATGTAGCCTTCGCGTAAGCCCTTTAAATCGTTATGTAGTGCTGATGTCTTAAGACGCTGTTGTAGTTCCTTAAGCATCTCTTGCTGACGACGATTGGCCGATTCAGGATTTGGATAGGTGGTCACAAGTATGTCATTAAGGCTAGTATTGTCTTGTGGGCAGATTATCATAGTGGTGTCGTAACGGCTTTTGCAAACCGGACACTCTTTCATGGCGGTTACCACTTTCCAAGAACCAGAGATCTTTTTCAATAGCACACCCGTCTCACCATAAAAGTCGTAACAGCACTAAAAACTGATATGACTTGCCGATCAACCGCACGGTTTGTATCCTGTTGCTGGTAAGACCGACTCTTTTGGGAAAATACTGCCCCTCTTTAGGTCGTCATTATAGCACATTTCCTTATTTCAAACAGATTTGTCCTAAGTTGCGGTAAAGCATTCTGGTTTATCCAAAAATGAGGTAACCGCAGATAGTGAGTTATCTCTAAAAATCACTTTTTGTCTCGGTCCGCGCGATAGCGGAAAGTGCCTCGATCCTTGAGTAGTTGTGAAAAGATTGGTGCAGTACGCATACGCTCCAGTGCAGGGTCACGTTGAAACCAGCTAAAGTTCTTATTGCCAAGCGCAATCGCTCTTTCTAGGTTCTCTATTGCGCTAGCAACCTGGCCACAGCGTGAAAGCACTTGCGCTTGTAGATAATATAGATCCTCTTTTGGACCGAGAAAGTATCTGACATTGGCTAACTGATTCTCTGCATGTACGGCCTGTTGACGTACCGCATGTAGCTGGGCAAACAGTAATGCACGTAGATCTGTAGCCATAGCAGGAAGTTTTAGCGCATAGGCTTCGGCCTCCTCAAGTTGGCCTTTATAGACCGCGATCAATCCTTTTAAAAAGATCATAGCGGGCTGCTCAGAATCGATATTGTTAAGATAAGTAGCGGCAACTGCTTCGGCTTGATCAAAATTACCACGGTAGAGATATGCAAAAACAATAGCCCAGTAGGTTCGCCAGTAACTCGGATCGCTGCGCATAGCACGATTGTAGGCCGAGAATGCCCGTTCAAACTGCTCTTTATCGCGATGATAGCGTCCTAGCGCAAGATTCGCTTCCAGGTCATAGGGTGATAGCATAAGGGCTTTGTTAATAAGATCAAAAGCTTCCAGACGGCGACCTAGATCTAGATAGATCGTAGCCAATGTCGAGTAGGCCTCTGCCATATTGGCATCTAGTTCGATTGCCTTGCGACAAGACTCTTCAGCAACAGAGATATGGTTGATGTCTTCACTATAATTATTGTGGAGCTGATAATGGCATTGTGCTACACATAAATAGGCACGCGCAAAAGAGCGATCGATATCGATTGCCTGTAAGAACATTGCTAGCGCCAGTTCTATATCTTGCATCTCCATGGCGCGCTCAAATAGGTAACGGCCACGCATATGATAGGGTTGTGCACTAATACGTGCTTGCGAAGGCACTTGTGCAAGCAATGCCTTCTCTTCCTCACGTATATTAATACCCATGTTCTCAACAATACATTGTGTAAGAGTATCTTGGATAATTAGCGGGGCTTCACTAAGGACTTCGAAACGATCCCGCCAAACATCCTGTTTACGTTTGATATCTACCATACGGAAACAGAGTCGCACACGTGGACCAAAAGCCTGAATCGTAGCGCCTAATGCGAAGTCAACGCCAAGTTGCTGACCAATATCTAGTGTCTCCCAGTCTATATATTCATATTTAAGCACAGCGCGCAATGGCCGTAGGATCAGGTTCTGTACAACCGCCAACTCGCTAATAAGAGTATCGGCCAGGCCGACACTGAGCATCTCTATCTCCTGATCATCAGAGAGCCGCTTGAGGGGTAGAATAGCAAGCGAGACTCTATTAAGCTCATCCGAGGTGTTGAGCAATGGGTTAAAAAAGGGTTCCGTTGGACGTGCAGGCTTATCTGGCAGCTTGCTCACCTGTGGCATAGGTTTGGTGGCAGGCATCTTAGAAGATTTAAGCGCTTCTGGCAGTGGCGACTCCTGACTTTTTGCCCGCATTACTGTGACTGTCGCACTGTTGAGTAAGGCAGCAAAACTGGCGAGGAAGTCAGTCATACTTTGGTAGCGATCCTCTGGCTTCTTAGCAATCGCTTTTAATATCACGGCATCATAGTTAATCTTAGTAGCATATACTAGAGAGGGCGGAGTTGGTTCACGATAAAGATGGGCATCGATCACCTCACGCCCAGTCTTACCTGTAAAGGGTAGTTCCCCTGTCACCATCTGATAGACAATTACTCCTATGCTATATAGATCAGAGCGTGCATCTACCTCCCCACCCATCGCATGCTCTGGAGACATATAGAAAGGCGAGCCAAAAATATCCCCTTTCTGTGTGATACGCGCCCATTGGTCAAATGTCTCCTCCGAGTCGATAAGTTTGGCAATACCAAAATCGAGCACCTTAATGCGTTCTTCACCACGACTATTGTTATAAAGCATCAGGTTTGCTGGTTTGATATCTCTGTGCACAATGCCTATACGGTGTGCAGTATCCAACACGTCTACAATACAACGTAGTATATGCAATACACGTGGTGCAGAGAGTCTTTCTGTCCTTTTCAGATAGACATCTAGGCGTTCACCCTCAACATACTGCATAACAATAAAGAGCAGTCCATCAAGGGTCTCACTCAGTTCATAGATTATTACCGCATCTGGATGTGAGAGCTTGCGTGCCGCCAGTGCTTCGCGCTGGAAACGTGCTGCTAAAGTGGGATTGCTAGACAGTTCTGGTGTAATGAACTTTATTGCAACCGTATCACCGATCTTCAAGTGGGTAGCTTTATAGACTGTACCCATACCACCCTGGCCTAAGCGTTTTTCCAGTCGATAAGTGTTATTAAGGATACGACCAGCCAATTCATCGATATTAGGTGGAGGAAAGACCAGCGCCATAGTAGGCCCATCTAGAGACTGATCAGGATCGGTTTTGTTGTCAATCGATTCTGTTGACTCTCCAAAACTTGGGAAAAAAGCTTGTCCAAAAGGAGGGCCAGTGGGGGCTAGTTGTTGTGAGTTATTGTCAGTATTGATCAGCCCGCTATTAAATATAGGCCGATCGGACATACGAGTAGTATTTGCGATTAAAGCACTCGCTAAAGAGAGTCGCGTTCCGTCAATAGGACATTGGGCGACCTGTTCTTCATAGACATTCCCACAGATTCCACATTGTCTCATGGATGATTCCTGCCTACCCAGTTGCCCACCACCTTAATAGTGACCAATGACAAGTAGATTTGAATAGATTGGGGATTCATATTATTACTTTAGATTTGTTCTTACTCGTCACTGGTCACTGCTGGATATTATAATTAAGTTAACAACACAAGCAGCATAAAAAATACTCTTCCTACATTCATTTCATTATTTTGCTGGTAGGAAGATAAGCTGCTCGACAGTTTGCTCGCCAAGTCGCTGTTTATCACTAATGAAAGGATAAACATCACATACTAACCAGAAGTTGAGTAGATTGTCATGAAAAGGACTATTTAAATCACCGCTCTGTCCTCCTGGTAGCGCATTTACTGCATCGATTGCACCCGGCTTCATTACTACAGTAAAACGTTGGCTGGGGCCATGTACAAACATAAAATCATTGACACCACGCGCACGTACATTATGACTACAGGCGTTTGGTACCTCATAGCCACCATCACGTGGAATACCATATAGACCTGGCAGTGGAGAACGGAAATTTCCATCCATTGAGGGGATCGTAAAGCGAGAATCATCGCCAAATTGATGTGGGAAGAAGCCACGATGTAACATACCCCAGCGATAGTCTCTTTGATTTGTCGAGCCATGAAATGCTAATTCGAAATCGGGTCCTGCTAGTGTATCGAGGGCTTGGCGCAAACTTTGTAGGATAAGAAAATCACGTTGCGCCTCGGCAGATGCATCAGAAAGGCTAGGCACGCTGAAGAAAGCGATACCAGAAGCTCCTACACCTTTGCGCATAGCAAATTTATCGAGTAGATTGCGTAACGCCGAGAGTGCTATTTCCCCCTCATAACCTGACACAGCGGCTATTTGGTGTGGTGCCAATGCCGCATCTAGAGTATTGCGAACAATAAATGAACGCCACATACTATAAATGGTTGTTGCAACACTCGCAGAGATCTGTGCCTCAGTTGGCTCACTCTGGTTAAAAGGCACAAAAGCATCATAACCAATACGCAATCCTGTGGGAGTAGTAAAGTCCCATTGAGCAAACCGCGCTAATGCTTCACTGACACCTGCATCAGCGGCCAGTGCGGCTAGTGCTGCTGGTGCATCAGGTTTCTGAGCATTAGCGAAGGCTTGCTGGATAAAGGGCATTAGAATCTCAGCATCACGCATCTTACCGCTGGCCTGGAAACGTCTTGCCATTTCAACAGAGATCTTCTTGCCGCTCTGGACAGCTTGTTGGATCTCCCTGGTAAGGCGTGCGGCACGGCTACCAAAATCATACCCCCCACTCAGATAGTATATACCACCATTAGGTCGGCGCTTCTCAAGGGGATTGTTGTTAGCAGTTGTACCAGCAGGGTCATTATTGGCGCTGACAACAAAGCCACGGGGCGGATTGATCACTTGTGGCATCTCTTCAGCAGGAAGGATATCATTTGGTAAGGCTTGACGTGGCTCACGGCGGCGTAGCGATTGCCATTCATTACCGCCACGACCATCGCGTATTAAGAAGGGAGGCACACCATTTACTTTTCCTGCTTCTAAATCCTCGCGTAAGGGGAGCTCGCCAGTAGTGAAGTAGGCGATATCGCCTTTTGTACTGATCACAGCCA
The DNA here is from genome assembly GCA_040758525.1 of Acidobacteriota bacterium. GTDB lineage: Bacteria > Acidobacteriota > Blastocatellia > Chloracidobacteriales > JADJPF01 > JBFLVQ01. Next base: position 22,963 of record JBFLVQ010000001.1, on the reverse strand, counting down.
TATTAACTGAACCAACATCAAAGAATTGCAGCGCACGTTGAAACTCTTTAATCGAGCGTGACCGATTCATATCAAGGAATGCCTCGACTTCCAAGGTTGGACCTAAACCAGGATTCTGAAGACTGAGTGCGGTGCGTGCGCTTAGATCTAAAGCGAGAATCGGTCCATTGTTACGACGTGGCACAGTAGCAAAACGGGCCGGCACACTGTCGCTAGGTGGTACGACGACAATATTATCAGTTTTATCTGCAGTCACCTGATTAGCGCGGAATGTCTCTGTACGTAATGTTACTGGCTCACGCTTGCCTTTATATATAGTTGAGAGTCCACCAAATTCGGGCGCGATCTCCTCTTGATAGACATCCGTGACATCAAAGACGGTGATAGTAGCAGCCCAGGCAACATTATCATTGTGGCCTAATGCTACGCCTGGTGCCCCTGGTACGCTTACTCCTATCACATTAACGGGACGCTCGCCCCCACCGCCTTTGGTATTAAGCTGAATCTGATACCAGATAGGGGGAGTGCTGAAATCAAAATGTTGATCACCGGTCAACATTGGAAAGCCTGACTCAGTGAGTTGGCCACTAAGGATAAACCAGTTACTACCATTGCGGGCATCGTGTGTACGTACCGAATTAGCAAGGTAAGGAATCTCTCTTAGTCGCGCCACATATTGCTCAGCCAATCGCAGTGTTGCTGGCTTAATGGTACGGGCGAGGTGTTGACTCCAAGTGCGCTGTTGCTCGCGCAACTGTTTAGTAGCTTGATCCTCTCTAGTATTTGCAGCCGTCTCATTAACACTTCGACCAAGCGCATCTGGCACTGTGAAGGTTGGATCGAATGGCGCAGTACGGTACATATCTTCATAGAAGAGGGCCGCACCATCAAACCCCTGTGCCTGGCCGGCTGCCTGATAAGCCTGTAATGCTAGTGTGTAGGTGATATCATTTAGATCAAAAGAGAGGCTGAAGGCGATAGCCTTGGCGACACTCAGACAATCTAATTCTGTCCACATACGCTTCTGGGTAATCTTCAACTCTTGATATTCAGCAGGGAGCGGATTATTAGCTAGATAGGAGTTTACCCCGCGTGTATAGGCTTTTAATAGACGGCGTGTCTCTGCCCGTAGCAATGGGAAAGCCGCTGCCGCACTACGTGATAGACCAAGTGCGCGTAATTGTACATCGCCTAGCAGTACACTGTTGTTTGGGCCTGGACCAAGCACCTCTGCCAACGTACCTTCGGCAGTACGTCGAGTAACATCCATTTGGAAGAAACGATCCTGTGCATGCAGGAAACCCTGCATAAATACAGCATCCTCAAGACGCTTGGCAAATATATGAGGAATACCAAATTTATCTCGGATCACTTCCACCTTTGCCTTCAGGCCAGCCATCATAGTAGGCTCTATCGATTGTGGACGCAGTGCTTGTGGCACACGACTGCGAACTTGGCGAGGTTGTGCCATTACTGCACCAACCAGCGGTAGCACCAGATTTAGGCAGAGTATCAATGATAAAAGCGACCGGTAGAGGATAATTCTTTTCATGATTAATTCTCCATCAGGCTATATAGAAAAATTATACTCATTACAAAGATCACAAAAATAGGTTGTGATCTCTAAGTTTCTCTTTAAGGCTTGACCTTGAAAACATTGGAATCGTCTGAGCCGGTATTACCAGCCGCATTACGCGAGACGATACGTACAACCGCTTTCTTGACTTTACCGCTGAATGGGACTTGCACGGAGCATACATCGCCCTTAATCGTGCTAGTGTCGTTAAAGGTGGCATCCCCGTCAATCGATACAAGTACCGATTGTGAGAAGATACCGACATTGTCAGATGCTTCCCAATTGACCTGTACGGGACTACGTTGCTTACCACCCGTGGGACTTAAGACTGTCACCTTAGGTGCCTCTTTATCTTCGCCTCCTACGCCCCCGGGAGCAAGCATAAGTTCCCAGATACCACGCCCATGCAATACCGCAGGTAAGACCGGGGCACGCCGTGAAATTGCTAAATCAAAGACCGTGACCCGTGGTAAACCAGCAAGTTATATCCCATCTGCCCCCACCTGTGCGGGAGCGAAATATTCCTATATGAGAACCCACATAAATATTCTGAGGATTACCTGGATCGATCGCCAGAGCAGTAGCAAGAGAGAGATAGTGCATATTGCCATCAGCGATAAATACTATCAGCGATTTTTTGGTGGGCTTAGGCGCCCATTCTCTTTACTCATGGTTTCCTCCCACCGTAAAATCGTTCCGTTGTATAGTGTGTTGCAAATCTAACCAATGGTGGATTGTACGTCAATATTTAACTACAGGGGATGTCCCTTTACACCTTCTATTATTGAGCTTGGTAAACTATGTCTATTCGTACTGTACCGATTATATTAGTAGGTTTTGGTAATGCCGCGCGGCGATTAGCAGAATTGCTTATCGAGCGTGCTTACCAGATTGAAGACCGTTACCATGTCCGCTTCATCTGCACAGCGATAGCGACCGCACGCCATGGCTCAGTAGTCTCATCTGCTGGTCTGGATCTGACTGCGGCACTAACACGTGTACGTAATGGAGATTCGTTAGTGGGATTAATGGGTGCACAGCCGGTAGCGGATGCATTTGTTGCTATTGAGAGGAGTCGTGCGGAGATTCTTATCGAAACCACTACCCTTAATATCGAAGATGGAGAGCCAGCCTGTAGCCATATCAGACATGCTCTCAATCTTGGTAAACATGTTTTGACTGCCAATAAAGGCCCGTTGGCTTTTGCTGCGCAGCAATTGCGGGCATTGGCGCGTGAACGTAACCTCTCGTTGCGTTATGAATCGACAGTAATGGATGGTGCCCCAATCTTCAATTTAGTTGAGCGAACCTTGCCGCTTGTACAGATAAATAAGCTACGAGGTATTGTTAACAGCACCACCAACTTTATTCTTACCGCAATGGAGACAGGCCGTAGTTATCAGAGTGCGCTTGCCGAAGCACAAGCACGTGGGATTGCAGAGGCTGATGCTAGTCTTGATGTTGATGGTTGGGATGCGGCAGTGAAGGCCACGGTATTGGCTAACTGTCTGATGGGTGCCAATCTGCTTCCCACCGCAGTGGTTCGTACTGGTATAGGCGAGCTATCGACCGACCAATTGGTTGCTGCCCGCCTAGCAGGTAAAAAGATTAGACTTGTTACTACTGTGATACGTTCTGATAGCGAGGTGAAAGCATCTGTTGCGCCAGAAGAGATTGCTAGCGAGGATCTACTCTATTTTATTGATGAGTATTCCAATGTACTGATCTTTGAGACAGATCTTATGGGGACGATTGCGCTGGTTGAACAACAGCCTGACCTTACCCAGACTGCCTACGGTCTCTTAAGTGATCTATTGGCTATTCTTCCCTCACTTAACTGAAAACAATTGTTATGGGGTTATCACCCTACTTAACGATAAAGGTATTAACTTATTGATTCCCAGGCAGGTACTAATGCAAAATCAAACGATTCTTAATTAAGAGAATACAGAAGTGTTATATGAAAAAAAGACAGTCGATACCGAGAGGGGATTCCCGTCACGAGGTCGCTGCCAGTGCATCTGTGTCAATAGATTTTCCACATCCTACCGGCCAGAGTCATGCAATCCTTGGCCTGGAGCCGGTGCTCTCAAGCAAGTCAGCAGATGCGACCGTAAAAGAGTGTTGGCGGGAGGCTAAACCTGTTTATATGCTGGACCAGTTAGAGCGTGAAAAGGAGTGGATGGAATCAATTCTGCAGTCGATGGCCGACCCCATTCTACTCACAGATCTTAACAATAAGGTACTATTACAAAACCGCCGTGCCACCGAGTTATTGAATTTTTCTCCCGAAGATCCAGCTCCCTTGCGCCAACTGCGCGAACTTAATCACACTCGCTTTACTGACTATTTAGCCGCCCGCTCAGCAGATGATAAGGCAAAAATAAAACAGGATCTCTCCCTTATTGATCCTGTTACTGGGACAGAACTACATTTTGAAGTAATCTCTACGCCTTCCAAAGATAACTATGACCGTTCAGTAGGAGTGGTGACCGTATTTCGTGACGTTACTGCACTACGACGCGCTGGTAAGGAACTGGAGATGAATTTCCAACGCCTACAACAGGCTGAAGCACAAGCGCGCCGTGAACGCGATCAGTTGGAACTGATACTTGAAAATGTTGGTGTGCCAATCGTGGTATGTGATGCTGAGCTAAACTTTATTCTTACCAATCAACGCGCACAAGCACTCTTCCAAGCCGATAATGGTGCCGCTAAAGTAGTATGTGAGGCAGTCAATTCTAACAAAGTAAAGCTGGCTTCTTTTATCTCCAACCTTAGCCTAGATTTTGAAACACGCAATAAGACAGAGCTAGAACTTATCGATCCACAGACCGGTGCCTGGATCGCTTATGATGTAATTTCGGGCAAGATCTGTGATGAACAGGGTAAGGTCTCAGCAATTGTCTCGATCCTGCATGATCTAGCAAAGTTGCGTGAATTGGAGCGGCGACGGGTCGAGCAGCAACTTTTTGAGTCTGAGAAGATGGCTGCAATTGGGCGTATGTCGGCACAGATTGCACATGAAGTGAATAACCCCCTGGAAGTGATCAAGAACTCGCTCTATCTACTTGAGACAACCTCTACCGTTACACGCCAGGAGCCACAGACACTACGTTTCTTAGAGATCGCACGCAAAGAGACGGAAAGGGTCTCTGGGATCATTAAACAGATGCTCGGTTTCCCTCGCCCTTCTGGTCGTACAGAACTAGCGCTAGTCAATATCAATCAACTTCTTGATGAAACCATGGTGCTGGTAGGCAAGACTTTGCAACAGGGTCATATCAAGACTGAGATGAACTTGGCAGCGAATATTCCGGTAGTAGTTGCTTCAGCAGATCAATTGAAGCAGGTCTTTCTCAATCTTATCCTTAATAGTCAACAGGCAATGGAGAACGGTGGCACTCTTACCATTACCACCAGTCTACAGGATGAAATGAGTGAAGAGAGTCTGCTTGCCCCTTCTGTGGTAGTAGAATTTACTGACACCGGCATAGGCATAGAGGAGCGCGATCTACATAACATCTTTGAACCTTTCTATTCTCTTAACAAAGGCAAGAAAGGAACAGGGCTAGGGCTCTGGGTCTCACTTGGTATTGTGCGCAACCATGGTGGTCGTATCAAAGTGAATAGTAAGGTTGGGGAAGGCACCTCTTTCTATGTGATCCTTCCCATCAAGCACTCTTAAAAATGTAATTACCAGCTATTTCTGCATCGCAGCAATAAGAATCTCAGCAACCTCAGGGCGAGTAAACTCTACTGGAGGAATCTCGCCTGCTTGTAGCATACTACGCACTTTTGTACCGCTTAAGATAACATGTTGATCGCTGGTATGTGGGCAGGTCTTTGAGGAGGCCATTGCTCCACATTGCCGACAATAAAAAGTATGCTCAAAAAACAGCGGGGTAATCTCAAGCGCCTTACTATCAAACTCATCGAAGATATAATGGGCATCATAGGTGCCGTAATAGTTTCCTACGCCAGCATGATCCCGACCAACAATAAAGTGTGTACAGCCATAATTTTTGCGCATAATGGCATGAAAGATTGCTTCACGTGGGCCAGCATAGCGCATTGCCGCAGGCAGTACCGAGAGTAGCGTACGGTCTTTGGGATAGTACTTTTCTAATAGCACCTCATAACAGCGCATACGTACATCGGCGGGGATATCATCAGATTTCGTCTCTCCCACAAGCGGATGTAGCAGCAAGCCATCAACAATCTCAAGAGCACATTTTTGTATGTATTCATGTGCACGGTGCACAGGATTGCGGGTTTGGAAGGCAACAATACGTCGCCAACCCTTCTGCGAGAAGATTGCACGTGTCTCTGCAGGGGTACGGCGATAGGATTGAAAAGGAGCATTAAGGGGGCGATTGACTACTTGTACCGGGCCGCCTAAGAGTATTTGGCTCTGGCGATAGAGCGCGCTTACCCCTGGATGTGCCTCCTCTGTGGTTAAATAGACAGCTTTTGCCTCACGCTCTTTGTCATAGTTAAACTTCTCTGTTAGGTTAAGTACACCCAGCAGGTGATCACTACTCTCCTGATATAGGGCGATCTCTTGGCCCTCGCGAAACTGTTCCGCCTCCTCAGGGTGTGCTGAGAGGGTAATAGGAATAGTCCAAGGTAGTCCATTCGCTAAGTGTTTGTGGTCACGGGTACTCTCATAGTCAGCACGACACATAAAGCCTGTAAGCGGCGAGAAAGCGCCTATGGCGATCATTTCTAGATCCGAGACTTCACGCAGATTCAGCATAATGCGGGGCATCTTCGCAGCTCGTGCGATCAATTCCTCTCGTTGTGTACCACTGACTTCACGATTGATAAGCGTACCACCATGCGGTCTAATTGCTTCCATAAACTCCTCTTGTAAAAGTTTATTGAGTTAATTTCGTACTCAAAGAAGAATCACAATGATATTGGAAAACCGCAGCTAGGGCAATCCTCTGACAGCCTACTGTTACCGCTGCAGTAGTCTAGGCTGAATTTAAGTGTGGTGCTGGTATACTTCTATTTACCTGCTATACCGGTTATAATCCTGACAAATCGCAAGAATTTAGTGAGGAGATTATGCGCGCAACATTGGCCTTAGCGTTATTGTTACTGTCTTGGCAGGGCAGGGCAATGGCCGTTGAAAACAGACCGATTGCAATTAATCAGACCTTAGAGAGTCGTGTAGATAAAGGTGATGTAAAGGGCGAAGGCGCTCCTTTAGAGCGTTGGGAGAGTATTGGACGGATTGGGCAGCCTATCACTATTGAGATGAATTCAGATGAATTCGATCCTGTCTTAAGGCTCTTAGGCGCTAACGGCAATATAATTGCCAGTGACGACAATAGTGGTCCCGGACTGAATGCGCGAATTTTTATTAAGTTACCCCAGGATGGTCGCTACTACATTGAGGCTGCGGCAATCTGGCAGCAACGAGGTGGCCGTTATCGCTTAAGCGTGGTGGAAGGTGAAACACCAGTAAAGACCGGTATGGAGAAGTTGAATGCAGATTTGGAATATTTTGAGCGACTGCTACGCGCTGCTCCCGAGCCGGCCTGGATGAGCGAGTTACAGATTGCCAAGCTAGCGCGGTTGCTTGAATTGCGCCGTGATGCCGATGCTCTTAAAGCTGCCGAGACGGCTGTCACAGTAGCGCAGAAAGCAGGAGATAAGTTTGCCTTAGCAAAAGCCTATTTCACGGTTGCGCGAGGTCTGCTACGTGATGATGAATATCAACGCGCACTCCCTTACTTGGAACAGGCACTCATGTTACAACGCGAGATCCAGGATCGCGCCAGTGAAGCAGTTACAATAAACGCGCTGGCAGATGCATATCAGGCTGTTGATGAACCAGAGAAGGCGCTTGATTACTATCAGCAGACACTGGTTTTGCGACGTGAAGAGAAGGATCGGCGTGGGGAAGGATTGGCGCTTTTTGGTATTGCACAATCATATCGCTTTCTTAATCGTCCCAAGGAGGCGCTTGCTAATTATGAGCAAGCGCTTGCTTGTAGTCGTGAAACCAATAACCGTGCAGGAGAAGGCTACTCATTACTTGGTCTCGCCGATTGTTATCGAGTATTAGAACAGTATGAGCGTGCTTTGCCATTCTACGAAAAGGCGCTTGCAGTAAGCCGTGAGATTAAGGAGCGTACCCTAGAAGCAGTAACATTAGCAGCGGTTGCAGATGGCTACCGGTTTCTCGGTGACTGCACAAAAGCTGTGACTTTCTATGAGCAGACATTGGCAATACGACGTGAGTTGAAGGATCGGCGTGGCGAAGCTTATACACTGAATGGAATGGCGCAGTGCTTACGTACCCTTGGCCAATTACCAAGGGCAATCTCAAACTACCAGCAGATGCTTCTGATCTGTCGTGAGATTAAGGATCGGCGTGGTGAAGCGATTGCACTGAGTGGACTAGGCATGACCTACCGTACACAAACAAACTTGCGGGAGGCTGTTGATGTCTATGAAAAATCGCTCGCGGTATTACGCGAAATTAAGGACCGACGTGGTGAATATAATGCGCTAATCGGTATTGCTGCAGCATATCGTACCCTTGCCCAGTATGATCGTGCGCTCCCTTATTTAGAACAAGCGCTGGCGATGAATGATGCTAATTCTGAGCTAGGTAGTATAGATCCATTGCTTACTGCCTTAAGTGCGATCTCTTATGCACGTGGTCAGTATGAGAAGTCAGCAGAATATGCAATACGTGTACGTGAGCTTAAGCGTACAGCAAAAGACAAGAATGGCGAGGCAATAGCAACGCTGTTGCTAGCAACTTCACAACGTGCGCTTAATAGTGCTGCAGAAGCGCAATCGAGCTATCAACAGGCACTGGTTCTGTTTGGCGAAGCAAAAGAGGGTGCCGGCGAATATTCCTGCTACTATGGTCTAGCAGAATTGGCACGCCAACTGGGTAACTGGCGAGATGTACAGAACTATTTTGAATCTGCGCTGAGAAGTATTGAGACCAACCCAGGTGTGCTACCACCACGTGAACCATTGCCAGGTTTTATTACCCCCACAGCCATTTATCAGAATTATGTTGATGCATTAACACAACGACAGTTATTTACTCCTGCCCTTGCCGTAGCCGAGCGTGCGCTAGTCTATAACTTATACACACTAAATTTGGCGGCAGGTACAACAAATAAGACTAGTGGGAAAGGACCACTGCGGCTAGCGCCAGCAACTGTGGAAGATATACAGCAGGTTGCTGTACGACTGAACACTACAGTAGTTGAGCTTATGCCTACGCAAAAAGGGTTAACTATCTGGATGGTGAAACCAGCCGGAGGTATTCTTGGGCAGACGCGTGTAATCAAGCCAGGACAACTTGAAACGATCTTGACGGAATGGCGCGCGGCTCTTGAACCCAAGAATATGCGTATCGAAAAATTGCGTGAGGCACTAGGCATGCCAGCCGTAACTGAATCTGTCTCGGCCACCAATGGTACTGAACAGATACTTGCGCAACTGAATCTTAAGAGCCTCTACGAACTTTTCTTTCCTGACACGATTGCCGCAGCATTGCCTACCGAAAAAGACTCTCGTCTGCTGATTATCGCACCAGGAAGATTGGCTACCGTTCCTTTTACCGATCTACGTGATGAACAAGGCCGCCCCTTGATAGAACGTCTACAAGTCTTTACTGCTCCTTCTGTAAGTCTAATGTTGGATCAGTCACGTCGTCGTGATAACCAGCCGCATGCCGGCAGCCTAGTAATAGGCGACCCTATTGCTACTATGCTCAATGGTAGACCATTCCCTGAACTAAATGGGACACGAGAGGAATTAAAAGCAGTAGCTGAAGATCTCAAGACAAAATTTATTAAAGGCGAGCAAGTGACGAAGATGTTGTTGCGTGAGCAAGCCAGTGGAAAACAGTACGTGCATTTGATCGCCTATGCTTATATGGATGATCAACAGCCACTGGAAAGCGCGTTGATACTTTCACCAGAGATTAATGAGCAAGGACAGACTATCAACAATGGTCTGCTTACTGCTGGTGAGTTGCAGAGCTGGGAGTTGAATACCGATCTTATTGTCATTCCTGCTGTCCAAGCCGGTTTCAGTCCTACTACTGGTGAGGGCTTGGCCGCCTTCTCACACTCATTAATGCTGGCTGGCTGTGCATCGGCAGTATACACACTCTGGAATGTTGATCCCAATACAACAATACTATTTGCCAAGAATTTCTATGAGCGACTTAAGAAGTCCAATGATGTTGCGGATAGCTTTCGCAAAGCTGTATTGAAGACCCGCGAGAAGTACAAAGAGCCCTCACAGTGGGCCGCCTTTGTACTGGTTGGCGAACCTGTCGGTAGATAACGCTAGGTGGTGTTAAACAGGCACGTCGATCTCGATCAATTGTAGTTCAATGGATCGGCCTAGACCGATCTGATCACCAATTTCAAGCCGATATTCACGATCTATTTCTAATCGATTACCATTCAAAAATGTACCATTGGTGTGGCTGAAATTGACGAGAAAGATACCATTATCAGTAAAGCGTAGTAGCGCATGCTTTTTCGAAATTCGCGCAGAACCAATCTGAATATTATTTTGAGGGCCACGCCCTATGGTAATCTCACCTTGCTTGTGATCAAGCAGAAGATCTGTGCTATTTACACCACGCAGAGGGCGTAACGCAAAACGTGTGGCCAAGACAGGATTTTCACTGGTAGTATGAGCAGCGGCATCATCAAGGTAGTCAGGCGCACTGGCAGACAGTTCTGATACTAGCTTGGCGACAGTACTACGGTCGCCTAGACGCTCATAAATATTGACTAGCTCATGTATGAGTGCCAATCCTTCCTCACTATTGCGGGAGCAAAGGGTAAGTGCTCGCTCGCTCCATTCAGCGGCTTGCTGGTACTGTTCTAGCGCTAGGTAACAGTCAACAAGTAGACGACAGCAACGCTTCTGTTCAGGATCTTCCTTCTTTGCGTAGAGTTGATAAGCTTGCTGCAGTTCTTCAATCGCGTCTTGGTAGAAGCCCATCTCCATATAAGAGATACCCACATTAAGCGGCATACTCCCATCAACTTCGAACATTTCAGAGTCGTGATGGATCGATTCTAGTAATGCATTCCAAGCGTTGTCACTTTGATTAGCAAGCTCTTTACTCCCCAACACCTTTGGCTCTTCCTGCGCTGGTCGCTCTTTCTCTACGCTGGGCAGACTGTCTATAGGCAGCAGCGTTGGTATATCGATCATTGTTTCGTTCATAGGATCGGTCACAGATTTGCTAAGTGCTCCTGTTACATACTCTGTAACCTCGACGGTATATGTCTTTTGCTGCGGCTCAGGAGTTTTCTCTTCTGGTAGAGCTGGTTGTAGTGCTGGCACGGCAGCGATAGGTTCAGTGGCCAATTCAATCTGGCCAGCAGGTATATGTGCTGAGAGTGTGGCAAGGCTCATGCCTGGACCTAGCTCGATCTCTAATTGGCGAAAACGGCGGCGTACGATCAGGTTATCGGGATCAATATTAAGCACACCTTTATAAATTGCTACCGCTTTCTCTAGTTGGCCTAGCTTCTCATATTGCGTAGCGAGCAGCAGACGTGGTTCTGTGGCAAGTAGATTGAGACTACTACTTTGGCGTAGCAACTGCTCGATCTCACCTTCATCCTTGCCAACCTGTATAAAGAGTTTGGCAAGCTGTAGCAAGTAATTATAGTTGTCTGGCCAAAGCGTAAGGGCACGTCGCAGCAATTTTTCTGCCGTGTTCACCTCGCCATTCTTAAGTGCAGAGCGAGCCTGCATAAAGTAGTTGGTTGCTTCACGGCGTGCCGGATTGGCTTCGCCCGGGCTTTCTGCAGATGAGGTCATATATGCTCCCGGCAACACAGATCTTTTAGATAGTTGTAAGCTTGACAAAAAAGGTAAGCACTATTTTAGCAGTCTATCGTTGTCTCGCAAGAGGTTGCTTAACACTGTTGAGAGAAGTTCTACTAATTTTTACCAATTTTGTAACAATGGTAAGAGAAATTTCCCTCTTACTTAGTAAGAGTCCCTATATTAACTAGGGCGCACAACAGGTTTAAGACGTTGATAGCGTGTAGGCAGAGATGTTGGTAGTAATGCCTCGAACTCATTGCGGAATTTCTTTACAAAGCTACGCAGCGGCATAGCATCAGCATCAGCAAGCGCACAGATTGTCTTACCCTCCATCATATCGGCAATCCTTACAAGTAGGTCGATATCGCCTGATAGACCTTGGCCAGTCAGTAAACGATCAAGTACACGCTTGGCCCAGCCTGTACCTTCTCGACAAGGACTGCATTGGCCACAGGATTCATGCGCATAGAAGCCAGCAATTACCTGTAAGACAGAAGGCATATGCGCAGTCTCATCGAACACAATCATACCACCAGAGCCTAGCATTGTGCCGGCTGCCATCATTGACTCGTAATCAATAGTAATATTCTCAATCTCATCAGCGCGTAATACTGGTACCGATGAACCACCTGGAACTACTGCCTTGAGTCGTCGCCCTGCAGTAATGCCACCAGCAATCGTGAAGATAAAATCATGTAGAGGAAAGCCCATCTCAATCTCATAAACACCGGGCCGATTTACCGCGCCACTTATCGAGATCAGCTTGGTGCCTGAACTCTTCTGAGTGCCATAAGCGGCATAGGCATTAGCACCATTTTGAATAATCCAAGGAACCGCACAGAGCGTCTCAACATTATTTATTACTGTTGGTGATTGTAATAAACCATGCACTGCCGGATAGGGCGGACGTAGACGTGGGTAACCACGATAGCCCTCTAGGGATTCAATAAGAGCGGTCTCCTCGCCACAAATATAGGCCCCTGCAGCCTTGTGCACAATGATATCGAGAGGAAATTGGCGTGTCAGCACCTGCTCACCCAAATAGCCTGCCGCGCGCGCCTCATCAATAGCATGTACTAGCTTATCAATCAGGAAAGCATATTCACCACGTATGTAGATAAAGGCAGTATGACAATTAAGGGCAAGGCAGCTAATAATAATACCTTCGATGAGTAGATGTGGATCATACTCCATCAAGACACGATCCTTGAATGTGCCAGGTTCGCTCTCATCAGCATTACATAACAGGTAGACAGGTTTTGCGCCATTACGTGGCACAAAGGCCCACTTCATACCAGTAAGGAAACCGGCGCCACCACGACCACGCAGTCCTGAGCGCTTTATCTCTTCTATAATTTGATCAGCGCTCATCTGTACTGCCTGGGCTAGTGCTTGATAACCGCCTTGTGCCAAATAGCCGGTCAGCCGGTCTGGTCCTGGTTGATCTATGTTCTTAAGCAGCAGCCGTGTCTCTTGTTGGTATTTTTTCATCTCTCTCCAGTTCAGCGAGGATCTCATCGATTCGAGTAGGTGTGAGCTTGCCATAATAATGCTCATTGATCTGTATTACTGGGGCAAGATCACAGGCACCCAAACATTCCACACTAATAAGACTAAATCTGCCATCTAGCGTGCTATTGCCTTCTGTAACAGCTAGCCGGGTTTTCAAGTGTGCCAATATCCTCTCACAGCCACCCAAGAAGCAGGTCACATTATGGCAGACTTGTAGATGATATCTGCCCACAGGCTGCTTATTAAGCATTGTGTAGAAGCTGGCTACGCTATAAACATCGGCGCCCGAGAGTCCCAACAGCGCTCCTAAATAGTCGGCCACAGCAGGTGTAATCACTTGGAACTCGCGTTGCGCCAGCCACAGTATTGGCAATAATGCTGCACGTGCGCTTGGATAGCGGGCACGTAACTGTTCATATTCGGCAAGCGCTGTGGATGAAAAGACAATCATAGCGTCATTTCCCTTTTACTTTTCTTGTCTACTACTTTCTTAAAACAATCCTTATGCCACTGTCAGTTACGGTTATCTAGATGGGTTGACCAATACCTATATTGAGTAGCAGCAGGGAAAGAGTTGGTATCACACTACTCACTCTGGTAGTGCTAAGTTATCGCAGTTTGTAGAAAAATGCAGGAAATTCATCACTCTTGTATACGGCATAACAGTTGCCTATTCATTACAGAACAACCAGCCATCAGTTTTAATTTAAGGAGGCGCGTGTCTATGTCTGAAGCACGAAATATTCCAGGAGACTATTCTAGAGAACAAGACGAATTGGAGACGAATTTGAAACCTACCCACCAACCATCCACCTTCAACAAGGTCACTGGTCAAATATCGAGCCAACTCGAACAATTGGCTGGAATGATTCATAACAAGGCAGGAGAGATGAAGCAGGGAAAAGAAGAGCCTTCTAGGTTGGTTGCGGCAGGCGAGCGCACCGCTGCCGTGCTCAATGACTCAGCGCGCTATCTGAAGAAAGCCGACTTCACACAAATGCAAAATGACCTGCGAGGCGTCATTAAACGCAATCCTGAGCGTAGTCTGCTAGTCGGACTAGGGACAGGATTGTTACTTGGCGCGTTATTACGCAAAAAGGGGTAACAAGTTATGAAAGCTATCAGGACACAAGACCAGCAGGTAGAGAAGGAGAAGCCTGGTTTTGGCGAACTGTTAGGGCGGCTTGCCAACGAATCAAGCCAGCTCGTACGTGCCGAGATTACGCTTGCCAAGGAGGAAGCAAAAGAGAAGATTACCCGATCAGCAGATAGCATCAAATTCTTTGCCTTAGCTGCACTATTAGGTCTGGGCGCATTCTTGGCAAGTTCTACTTTTCTCATCTTTCTGTTGGCAGTGTGGCTGCCGATATGGGCATCGGCAGCGATCGTCGCGCTTGCCTTAGGCGTTGGCGCTCTACTTGCTGTTTGGGCAGGAAGCGTGCGCTGGCAGCGTGTTAACCTGAAATTGGAGCAGACCATGGAAACTTTGGAGGAAGATAAAAGATGGATCAAACAACTGGAGTCAGCAAGGCAATCGTAAATACGGCCAATGCACCAGCGCGCATAGAACATGAGCAGAGTATAGAGAAGATACGCCAAGATATAGAACAGACACGTAACGAGATTACTGATACTGTCGATCTGCTTGGGGAAAAGTTGAAAGAGACTTTTGACTGGCGTGCTTATCTGAGTGAATATCCCTTAATAGCAGTCGGAGGGGCATCCCTATTAGGATTTTATCTCGCTCGCAAGTTTTTGGCTCCCAAACGCTCCAATACAGAAGAGCTGCTCCAAAGCCTGATCCGGTCTACCATTGCCGCCCTGCAACCGAAGCGACAGAGCATTTTTACTACTCTGCTCACACTCTCCGGCAAATATGTTTTAGACAGATTCCAACAATATCAAGAGGAGCAGCAACATCAGCAACAGTTGCAGCGTCAATGGGAAGAGTATCAGCAACTGCAGCAACACTATGGTGGGTACTCCGGCAGTGAGCCGGCACAGCGACAGAACGTCGCGGATTGATCCTTTGATTTATTGCAGGAGGAACTAATGAGTAAGAATCCTAATCCTATTACGCAACCGGAGACTAACAAGACAGACAAGCCCGATACTGCTAATACTGGCACTATTGCCGGCGATAAAACAGCCAGTGTTGGCCGTTTTGGACAGGCAAGACAGACCTTTACACGCAGTGCCGAGAAAGTCGGCCAAGGTGTCACAACAATCGGTCGTAGTGTCTCTCATTTTGCTAGTGATGCTACTGAATATGCTAAGGATAATCCTGGCAAAGCACTCGCTATTGCAGTTGGCTCAGGAGTGGCAATAGGCTACCTGGTGGGCGCCTCTACACGCCGCCGCACCTCCTTCTGGACCAATCTTGCTACTGCGGTCGTAGGTGCAATTGTTGATCGCGTACGCTAAGATCGGCGCTAAAGGATCTAATCACAAAGAGCAGACTAAAACCATAGATACCTAACATATATTCTATGTTCTTAGTCTGCTCTTTGTGATTTTGCTATTGAGAAAAATATTTTTTCAGCAGATTGAGAAGATTGTCGAAATCAACTGGTTTGATAATGTAATCATTACAACCTGAGGCAAGCGCATCCTGGAGGAAATTCTGGGTATCATGAGCGGAAACTGCAATTATCGGGATCGAGTGCAATCTGGGTAGTAGACGAATCTCACGTGTCGCTTCAATACCGCTCATTACTGGTAGTGATAAGTCCATTAGGATGCAGTCTGGTTGCGCATTATGTGCAACCGTTACCGCCTGTTGGCCATTCACTGCTTCTAGTACTTCAAATCCTTCCAACTCCAAAAGCTTGCATAACGAGAAACGGCTGTCTTCAAAGTCTTCTACAACCAATATTTTATGTCTATGCATGCGGCCCTCCGTTTCACCTTTGTCATTTTAGCTGATTGATCTCGCTATGGAAACCTAAGATGTCAGATTTGAGATGCTTACAGCGCTAATCCGATACTAATAAACGCCTCGTAGAAAGATATGTATTATATTAAGACAGTGTGTCATAATACCCAACTAGATTATTTAATGACACTGTATGATTTTATGACATTAGCTAGCTTAAGCTTCCTCTCATAAGGATTCCTAAGGAGCCTGACTGGCAAGGTTAAGCATATATTTTTCAATTATTTTAGGAATAGTTGTAGAGAGAACGCTGAGATTGGCATAACAGTTGCCAAAACTTTATCGAGGGTTTAATAAAGCACAGACTGCCGAAACAAGAGGAGGTTGCCTTGTTGACAGCCATTCTACTTGACAGCACTGGTCGTATATTAGCTATCAGTCCAGAATGGAGTCAAATTAATAGTGACGCTCCTCAACCAGGCAGTAGTCTGACAGAGATTGATACTGGCGTACCGGGATTAGCAAAATGGATTTTAGAGAGTTTGGCAGCAGGACTACCAACAGCACAAAGAGAGTTCCCAGTTGATAATGAGACATTGTCTGCCAGTCTGCTTAGTCTTAATGGGCTAGTTGGCATGCCGCAACTCCTGTTGCTACTCAACAAACCATCACTACCAATATTACCTGGGGAAGATGTTGCTGCACGGCTACGCCATGATATTAAGAATCGTATTGGTGGTTTGAAGCTTTATGCTACCTTTCTCAAGCGTAAACTAGGCGAACAGCCAGAACTGCTTGAAGTGATAGGTAAGATAATAGACAGCCTTGACCAATTAACAAAAGAGGCCAATAACATTCGATTTGGGAGTAGTAACTCGTGAGAGAGAAACCAAAAGTCCTAGTAGTTGATGATGACTCCACTGTTACTGATGGTCTAAAACTGATTTTGGGCGACAGCGGTTATATAGTACGTACAGCCGCTACTGGTAAGGAAGGTCTTAGGCTCTACGAGCAGGATAGCTATGCCTTGGTGTTAGTTGATCTGCAGTTACCAGACCAAGAAGGGCTGAGTGTGTTACGCCAGATCAAACAACAATCGCCTACTACAGAAGTGATTATAATTACTGGTTATGGATCGATCGACAAGGCTGTAGAGGCGACCAAGAGCGGTGCTTTCTATTTTGTTGAGAAACCATTCGAGCCAGAGGGACTGATGGTGCTGGTTGAGAAAGCGCTTGAGCGGCGGCGTATTCTTGCTGAATCTGAAAACCTGCGCCAGCGTCTCAAAGGGCGAGACTCTTACTATAATATTGTTGGTAAGAGTAAACCCATGCAGGATATTTATGAGATCATCGATTCAGTCGCGAAGTCTGATGCCAACATTCTTATTATGGGTGAATCGGGCACTGGCAAAGAGTTAATTGCTAATGCAGTTCACTATAGTAGCTTGCGTGCGAAAAAACCTTTTGTGAAAATTAACTGTTCCGCATTACCTAAGGAACTCATCGAAGCAGAACTATTTGGTCATACTAAAGGTGCTTACACAGGCGCTACGAGAGATTCGGAAGGACTGGTAGGACAAGCCAATACTGGTTCATTAATGCTCGATGAGATTACTGAAATGCCTGTCGAGCTACAACCCAAGCTGCTACGTGTGCTACAGGAGCGTGTCTATACACGACTAGGGGAGGGTAAATCGATTGAGGTAGATTTTCGTCTCATCTCCACTACTAATCGTGATCCCACTGATGCCGTACGCGATGGCCTACTCAGAGAAGATCTATACTACCGTATCAGCACGATCACCATTGAGGTACCACCTTTGCGGGAGCGTGCAGAAGATGTACAATACCTTGCCGATCATTTCTTGCATATGTATTCGGAAAAATACAAGCGCAATGTTCATGGCTTCTCACAGAATGCTTATGAGCGTATCTTCTCTTATCATTGGCCAGGTAATGTACGTGAGCTTGAGCATGCGATTGAGCGTGCTGTGCTCTTATGTAAACGTGAAGAGATCTCGGCTGAAGATCTACCATTTTCTAACCTACAGCCAACCTCACGTAACCAGGAGATGATAGTCCCACCCAATATGACTCTTGAGGAGATAGAGCGACTGGCAATCTTGCAGACCTTACAACGTACAAAAGGAAATAAACAGGCTGCTGCAGCAATATTAGGTATTTACCGGCCACGGCTCTATTCCAAGATCAAGAAACACAATCTTACAGAATATCTTTAAGCAGGTAATGATGGGCGGTTTTTTCGCCCATCACTTTACACGGTTTAAGGGTTTGATGAGAGAAGAGCTTTTCGTTATAGTTGCTTATCTGCACTCGGCTCGTCCTGGGAAGCCGTAAAATCCGTGGAGGAATACCACAAGAATGAAAAAAAAGCTTCTCTCATTCGCACTGGTATTGGTGACTCTGCTCATATTGCCGGTAATACAATCCGCTGATGAGGGCATGTGGTTGCCAGAAGATATTAAATCCCTACCCATCACACGTATGCGCGCCAAGGGGCTGAAACTTGCCCCAGAAGAGATCTATCGTACTGATGGCCTTAGTATTAAAGACGCGATCGTGAGTTTAGGTGGTGGCACTGGCTCATTTGTATCTCCGGAAGGTCTGATTATCACCAATCATCATGTCGCTTTCGATGGTATTGCAGGGTTGAGCACACCCCAAGCCAACTATCTAGAAAACGGCTTTGTTGCACAGTCTCGTAGTGAAGAGCTGCCAATGAAGGGTTACACTGTTTCTATCACTCGTGAGGTGAAAGATGTTACTCAGGAGATCCTTGCTGCAGTGAAGCCACAGATGACCTATGAAGAGCGACAGAAGGCTATTGAGGCCAAGCGGCGCGAGGTTGCGGAGGCAGCTAATCAGAAGAATCCAGAGCTTGGCTACAATGTTGTGGAGATGCTGCCTGGCCTTAAATACCATCTATACATCTTTGAGACTGTACGTGATATACGGCTGGTCTATGCGCCTCCTAAGTCTATAGGCTTCTTTGGTGGTGATGATGACAATTTCATCTGGCCACGCCACACGGGCGATTTCACCTTTCTACGTGCCTATGTTGGTGTGGATGGAAAAGTCGCCACCTATTCGGATAAGAATGTCCCCTATCGACCCAAGAAATATCTAACCCTCTCCTTACAAGGTTACAAAGAAGGGGATTTCACTATGGTTATGGGATTCCCTGGCCGTACCTTCCGACTGCGTGAATCCTATTCAATTGAATTTCAACAGAACATATTTCTTCCTTTCTTTATTGATCTGCTGCAAGCACGCATCAATCTGCTTGATGAAGCAGGACGCCAAGATACTGCCTTGCAACTGCGTTATGCGTCACAGAAGTTTGGTCTTAGCAATGCGCTGAAAAACTTTCAGGGTTCATTGGTCGGTTTGAAGCGCTCGAATCTGATCGAGCAGAAGCGAGCAGAAGAGATTGCTTTCCAACGTTATATTGAGCAACATCCTGATCTTAAAGAGAAATATGGTGAGTTATTGCCAAAACTGGCGGAAGTCTATCGCGATCAAAATTCTTTCTATGTGCGCAACAACCTGCTAGGGGGACTGATGAACACTTCCGACACCTTGCGGGCGGTCTCCTTTGCAGTAGGACGAGCATTAGATCAAGAGAAGCCTGAGGCAGAGCGCTCGCCTATCTATTCTGCAGAACGTGTAGAGCGTATTAAGCGAGCTTTCGCAGGTCAATTTAAGGAACGCAATCCTGCACTTGAGCGCAAGTTGATCGAGCTCTACCTAAACAAACTATTAGCACTGCCGAATGAGCAGAAAGTCGCTTTCTTAGAACAGCGTTTTGGTGGTCGTAATGATGCAGCCAGAGCTACCGCAGTGGCCGATTTTGCTCGACGAGTTCTGGAAGATAGTAGCTTACAGAATGAGGAGACGATCAACAAGCTCTTCGATATGCCACTAACACAAATGCGTACTCTCAGTTCACCTACAATAGATTTTGTCACTGAAGTCAATAATGAGCTGGAGCAGATACGCAAGCGTGATCAGAATTTCAATAATAGTGTCGCTAGACTTCGCTCACTCTATATCGAAGCAATGACCGGATTTAAGAAAGGTCTCTTTTATCCTGACGCCAATAGCACATTGCGCTTCACCTATGGAGAGATAAGAGGTTACCGACCACGTGATGGCGTCTATTACAGCTATGTCACGACCCTACAAGGTGTGGTTGAGAAGGATACTGGTAAAGAGCCTTTCAATGTTCCTACCGTACTCAAAGATCTCTCTACACGACGAGAGTTTGGCTCCTATGTGGATACTAAAGTAAATGATGTACCAGTAGCTTTTCTTACTACCAATGATATTACTGGTGGTAATTCCGGCAGCCCAATTCTTAATGGTAATGGTGAATTGATTGGAGTTGTTTTCGACGGAAATTATGAGGGATTGGGTAGCGACTATGTATATAACTCCGAACAGTCGCGTACGATCGGTGTTGATATACGATATGTGCTCTTTTTAGCTGAGAAGATGGCTGCTGCCAATCACCTATTGAAGGAATTGGAGATCCACGGCAAAGGCGCAACAGCAGCGGCTAAATAGATATTGTTAAGGTAATTGTATGCTGATACTGCGGTTGGTACTAGATAAACTCCAACCGCAGCCAGCAGCCTAAGAAGAGGTTTGGCCGCTCTGACCTATTTGACCTACACAGACACGATTGCGACCAGTCATTTTGGCTTGGTAGAGTGCCTCATCGGCGCGTTTTAATAATTCTTCTGGTTCAATGTTGGCAGGTGGGAATTCGCTTAGGCCAATACTGATGGTGACACCATGTAGACAACCCATTGGTTCAAAGTTACAGGTCTCGATCGCTGTCCTAATTCGTTCCGCAACTGCAACCGCACCACTCAAAGGCGTCTCTGGGAGTAGGATAACAAACTCCTCACCACCAAAACGGGCGGCTACATCATGATTACGTAGATGGCTCATAAGAATTGAGGCGACCGTCTTAAGCACATTATCGC
The DNA here is from genome assembly GCA_040758525.1 of Acidobacteriota bacterium. Classification (GTDB taxonomy): domain Bacteria; phylum Acidobacteriota; class Blastocatellia; order Chloracidobacteriales; family JADJPF01; genus JBFLVQ01. The sequence goes on along the minus strand of JBFLVQ010000001.1, from coordinate 2,140 downwards.
CGACATCATGACCATAGGTGTCATTGATCTTTTTGAAGAAATCGATATCTAACATCATTACCGAGAAGGCTCGGTTATAACGGGATGCGATCGAAACAAACTTACGTAACTCGTTCTGAAAATAGTTGCGATTTGAGAGACCGGTAAGAGGATCACGAGTAGCCTGCTTGTAGAGTTTGTCATGATAAGAGACATCTAGTCGGTCTTTGATTTCAAACTTTAGTATTGTATCACCTACTTTTAGTTTGTCGCCATTACGCAGTTCTTGTTGATAGGTTCGTGTGCCATTGATGAAGATGCCATTTTTGCTGTTGAGGTCACTAACTACAGCACGCATCTGTTCGCCTTTTTGATGACTATTATTTTTAGTTAGAGCAATCTTAAGATGCTTACGTGAGACTTTCTCATCATCAACCTGTATATCTGCCTCATCGCTACGACCAAGTACAGTCTCTGGTTTTTCTAGCAGAAAGACACGACCAAAATCGGCACCCTCAATGACAGTGAAATAGAATCCATCCATGCCAGCGAAGCTATTCCATTCCGACATTTGAAATTCTATTGTCTGGTCGCCAAATGCCTTCGTGTCTTTCTTATCCATCTATCCTCAACGTCGCCACTACCTTATATGGGCAATAAACGTTTTTAATGCAGGGTTTTTCGGTACTGTAGATGAAAGAAACTCAGCACTATTGTAACAATTGAGCCATCATTATACAACGGACTTCTTTAGTAGATAGGATTGAAGTGAAATGGTACTCTCAACACCCTATCTTTACCAATATTTTGTTTGGGCTGCACCGTAAACGAAAGCGAATTCTAACATAAGAGCGAGGAAAGGGGCAACGCGCAAGCCAACGGCACGCTTTACAGTTACCTGTGGCTTGATTTAAACTGCGCTGACAGCGGATCTTATTACCGCGGAGATAGCCTTGGCACATCAACCTAATAGACCATCCACAGATGAGCCTCTACTTGCGCCCGATGAGGTTACCGATACCGCGGAGGAATCACAGGCGTTTGATACCTATCAGTTTGTCGAGAAGCTAGTACGAGAATTGGGTTTGCCTGCCGAACTGGCCGGCAAGATAGGCTTAGAGGTTAGCCAAATTGTTGTTGAAGTAGGTCTACGGCGATTCTGTCCATCCCTTCTTGAAGGCCTAATCGATATAAAGCTGCTTGAATATGGTTTGGAAAGAGAGTACCGCGCACGTACACAAATAGGTCTACCACTGGGCGAAGTCGAACGTTTAGTACAGCAGCTTGACCATCAAGATGCACGTGCTGCTCTCAATCCTCGGGAGACCAGTTTAATGCTAGCTGAATCAGTAAAGCGCGAATATGCTTTGCGTGCAGTCTTCTCTCAACCGATCGCACAAGCACATCTTACTGGCGATTTCCATATAGAGAAGATCGAGGGGATTGATTGCTTATATTCACTCTGCCTCTCGCCTGACTACTTGAAGCGTGTAGGCGCCTTAGTGCCACCTGGAGGAATGCGGCCGCCTCGCCAAGCTGAGGAGTTCGTCTTCTATTTAGTGCAATCCAGTATGGCCTTACAACAATGCTTAAGTGGTCCACTCTGTTGGGATAGTTTTAATTATACCTTTGCTCCTCTGATTGCCAATTGGAGCAAGACCGATATTTATATGTTGGCCGAAACGCTGCTACAACAGTTCAACCTGTTGGGTGGTGAGTGTCTACTCTTTCTTGATTGGCAGGCGCCAGACTATCTTGCCGATCGTCCTGCACTGGCTATTGATGGTAGTGAACTACCTGGTTCTTATCAAAGTTATAGCGAGTCAGCACGCCTGCTACTGATTGCGCTGTTGGAACTATATCTCTCTGGTGATCATATAGGCTTGCCACTGATCAATCCTCGACCAGTGATCTTTTTCCGGCTAGCGCAGTCCCACATGGAATTTCCTGCTGATGCCGAGACCTGTTTTGAATTGCTCGGTCGGCTGGCACGCGAGCGTGGCCAATTTGAAGTCCGCTATATACGTGGCAAGCATGACGGCTTTGCTGAACGCTATGGAATCGCCCCCAGTGCTTCTACACAGAGTGGTAATTGGGGTGGGCGCACAGGGGTATTTCAAGTTATTTCAGTGAATCTACCACGTGCAGCCTTACGTGCTGG